>JAKFVH010000009.1 GCA_021732285.1 Reyranella sp.
TCGACGGCTCGACCTCGTAGATCACGCGGTACTGGTTGGACTGGCCGTAGACCGTCGAGACGATGCGCTGGCCGAAGGCGTCGTACAGCACGTTGTTGACCGAGGCGGCGGTGATGCCGAAGCGCGCGGCGGCATCGCGGTCGAGCTTGATGAACAGCGACAGGCCCTTGGCCTGCATGTCGGTGGTGACGTCGACGATCTCGGGCAGGCGCTGCAGGCGCTCCATCAGGCGCGGCACCCAGGTGTCGAAGTCCTCGGGCTTGGTGCTCTGCAGGACGAACTGGTACTGCGTGCGGCTCACCGTCGAATCGATGGTGAGGTCCTGTGCCGGCTGCATGTAGAGCGAGATGCCCTGCACCGACGCCGTCTCGCGCTGGATGCGGCGGATGATCTGGCTGGCCGTCAGGCTGCGCTGGCTGCGCGGCTTGAGGTTGATCAGCATGCGGCCCGAATTGAGGGTCGCGTTGGTGCCGTCGACGCCGATGAACGAGCTCAGGCTCTCGACGTCGGGATCCTCCAGGATGGCCGCGACCAGCGCGTTCTGGCGCTTGGCCATGGCGTCGAAGGAGATCGACTGCGGCGCCTCGGTCACGGCCTGGATCAGGCCGGTGTCCTGCACTGGGAAGAAGCCTTTCGGGATCACGACATAGAGCAGGACCGTCAGCACGATGGTGCCGACAGCAATCAGCAAGGTCAGCGGCTGGTGGCGGAACACCACGACCAGGCAACGGTCGTAGATGCTGATCAGGCGGCCGAACCAGCCGGCGCCCATTACCTCGTTATGACGGGCTTCCGCCGCAGGATGCGGATGCGCCACCGTCGGCGCGGCGTGCGTCGCCCGCTGGCGCAGGAGCTGGGCGCACATCATGGGCACCAGGGTCAGCGACACGACGGCCGAGATCAGGATGGTGACCGAGAGCGTGACGGCGAACTCGCTGAACAGGCGGCCGACGACGTCGCTCATGAACAGCAGCGGGATCAGCACGGCGATCAACGACACGGTGAGCGACACCACGGTGAAGGCGATCTGCCGGCTGCCTCGGAGCGACGCCTCCTTGGGATCCTCGCCGCGCTCGATATAGCGGGCGATGTTCTCGATCATGACGATGGCGTCGTCGACCACGAAGCCGGTGGCGATGGTGAGCGCCATGATCGACAGGTTGTTGAGGCTGAATCCCGCGAGATACATCACCGCCAGGGTGCCGACGAGCGACAGCGGCACCGAGAGGCTGGGGATCAGCGTTGCCCGCCAGTCGCCCAGGAACAGGAAGATCACCGCCACGACCAGGATCACCGCGAAGCTGAGCTCGATCTGCACGTCGCGCACCGAGGCGCGGATGGTGGTCGTGCGGTCGGTCAGCACGGTGACGTCGAGCGAGGCCGGCAGCGTTGCCTGCAGTTGCGGCAGCAGCCGCTTGATGTTGTCGACCACCTCGATGACGTTGGCGCCGGGCTGGCGGCGGACGTTGATGATCACCGCCTGGGTGGTGTTCATCCAGGCGGCGAGCCGGTTGTTCTCCTGGCCCTCCTCCACGGTGGCGACGTCCCGCAGCCGCACCGGCGCGCCATTGCGGTAAGCGACGACGACGTCCTTGAACAGCTGGGGATCGGTGATCTGGTCGTTGGCGTTGATGGTGTAGGCGCGCGCCGGGCCGTCAAAGTTGCCCTTGGGCGTGTTGACGTTGGCGTTGGCGATCGTGGTGCGCAGGTCGTCGATGTTGAGGCCGTAGGCCGCCAGCGCCGTCGGGTTGGCGCGGATGCGCACGCCCGGCTTCTGGCCGCCGTCGAGGCTCACCAGGCCGACGCCGGGAAGCTGCGAGATCTTCTGGGCGAGCCGCGTGTCGACGAAGTCGTAGACCTTGGTCAGCGGCTCGGTCTTGGAGGTGACGGCGAGCGTCAGCACCGGCGCGTCGGCCGGGTTGATCTTGGCGTAGGTCGGCGGCGAGGGCAGGTCCGAGGGCAGCAGGTTGCTGGCGGCGTTGATGGCGGCCTGCACCTGCTGCTCGGCGACGTCCAGACCGAGTTTCAGATCGAACTGCAGGGTGATCGACGAGGCGCCGGCCGAGCTGGTCGACGTCATCTGGTTGAGGCCCGGCATCTGGCCGAACTGGCGCTCCAGCGGCGCGGTGACCGACGAGGTCATGACCTCGGGGCTGGCGCCGGGATAGAGCGTCAGCACGCGGATGGTCGGATAGTCGACCTGCGGCAGTGCCGACAATGGCAGGAACCGGTAGGCGATGGCGCCCACGAGCATGATGGCGACCATCAGCAGCGAGGTCGCCACCGGACGTTCGATGAAGATCCGCGACGGGTTCATGTCGCGGTTGGAATTACTGGTTGGGCTGAGCGGCGGCCGCGCCGCCAGCGCCACCGCCGCCATTGGCCTGGCGCCGTCTTTGCTGCTGTTGTTGGCCGCCCTGGGCATCAGGCGGCGCGTTGGCGATCGGCGGGCCTGACGCGGCGCGCGGCGGGCCGCCACCCGGCCGGCGGATCTTGGCGCCGTCGCGCAGGCGGTCGGTGCCGTCGATCACGACCTGGTCGCCCGGCTGCAGGCCCTTCACGACCTGCACCTTCTCGCCGTCGGTGGCGCCGAGCTCGACGACGCGGATCTCGACCGTGTCGTCGGCCTTCACCAGATAGACGAAGGTGCCGGGCTGGCCGCGCTGGATGGCGGCGGTCGGAACGACCGTTGCGTTCTTCACCGTGTCGACCAGCAGGCGGACATTGACGAACTGGTTGGGGAACAGCGTTTCGTCCTTGTTGTCGAACACCGCGCGCAGCTTCACCGTGCCGGTCGTGATGTCGATCAGGTTGTCGTGGGTGTCGAGCTTGCCGATGCCGAGCTCGTTCTTCTGCGCGCGGTCGAGCACGCGGACTTCGAGGTTGGCGCCGGCCTTCAGCCGCTCGCGCACCATGGGCAGCGTGTCCTCGGGGATGGTGAACAGCACCGAGATCGGCTGGATCTGGATGATGATGCAGATCGAGGTGGCGTCGCTCATCGACACGTAGTTGCCGGGGTCGACCGTGCGCAGGCCGATGCGGCCGGTGAGCGGCGCCACGATCTTGGTGTAGGCGACGTTGAGCTTGGCGGCGTCGACCGCCGCCTGGTCGATCACCAGGGCGGCCTCGTACTGGCGGACCAGCGACTGCTGGGTGTCGAGCTGCTGGCGGGCGATCGAATCCTGGGCGACCAGCTTGCGATAGCGCTCGAGGTCGGTCTGGGCGTTCTTGAGCAGCGCCTCGTCCTTCTGCTGCTGGCCGATCGCCTGCTGCAGGGCGACGTCGTAGGGCCGCGGGTCGACCAGGGCCAAAAGGTCGCCCTGCTTCACCATCTGGCCTTCCTTGAACTCGACCTTGAGGAGCTGGCCGGTGATCTGCGTCTTGACGTTGACGGTGTGCAGCGGGGCCACGGTGCCCAGCGCCCGGATCACGACGGGCACTTCGCCCTTGGCGGCGGTCGCGATCCCGACGGGCGTCGGCATGCCGGCGCCGAACCGGCCGGCCCCCTGTCGTGGGGGAGGCGCAGTTCCGGTCTGCGAAATATACCAGCCGGCGCCCACCACAATGGCGAGGCCCAAGCCGATCCCGAGCAGGGTCCGCAGCCGTTTCATCGATGATCCTTTATGCCCCCAAACGCGCCGTCGCTAACCCATACGGACCAAGTCGCCAGAGTCTCCCCCACCGGTCCGGAGGGCGCAAGGCTAGCGGCCAACGATGGCCAAAGAGTGCAACGCGCGATGGGTGGAAAGGTCGCGTCGCCGGCATTGAAACTCAGCAAATCTTTCATCGTCGGCCTCTATCGTCCCTCCCTGTGAAGTGGGGAGTGGGGAGCCTTCTTGCATCGTTGGCGATCGGCCTGGCATTGGCCGGTCCAATGCCTGTCCGCGCCGATGGCCTGGGCGAGGCGCTGCAGCGTTTCCTGCACGACGACGCTCAGGCCGTCCTGCACTTGCGCAGCTATTTCCTCGATCGCACGAATCCGACGCCCCCCAACAACGCTGCCTGGGCCGGCGGCGGCTGGGTCGGCCTGAAGACGGGCTGGTTCCACGACACCTTCCAGCTCGCGGCCGTCGGCTACACCACCCAGCCCTTGTGGGCGCCTCCGACCACCGACGGCACCCAACTGCTGGCGCCCGGCCAATACGGCTTCTTCACCCTGGGCGAGGCCAACGCCTCTCTGCGTGCGAAGGGCCAGGTCTTCACCGGCTGGCGTCAGCAGATCGACGAACTGGAGGTCAATCCCAACGACGATCGCATGATCCCCAACACCTTCGAAGCCTACGCGTTGCGCGGCGAGTTGGGGCCGGTGAACTATTTCGCGGGCTACGTCTCGCAGATGAAGTTCAAGGGCGTTCCCTACTTCGTCAACATGGCGGCGCGAGCCGGCGCCCCCGCCGATGTCAGTGCCGGCATGTGGCTGGGATCAGTGAAGTACGGCGACATCGACAAGGTCCGGCTGCGCTCGTCGATCTACTACGTGCCCGACATCCTGACCTCGAACTACAACGACTTCATCGCCACGTTTCCCGTGACCGACAGCATCAGCGTGCGCGTCGGCGGCCAGTTCATGGTCCAGGGCAGCAATGGGCTCAACCTGCTGACCGGCAAGCCGTTCGGCACCTTCGCCGCCGGCGGCCGGGTCGATGCGATCTGGGGTCCGGTGACGCTGTGGGGCGTGTTCACCCAGACCGGCAGCGCCTATCAGTACCAGACGCCCTACGGCCAGTGGATCGGCTACACTAAGCAGATCACCAAGGACTTCGACCGCGCCGGCGAACGCGCCTGGCAGGTCGGATTGATACTCGACTTCGCGGCCATGGATTTGCCCGGGCTCACCTTCATGGGATCGGCCACCCTGGGCGACAGCGCGATCAACGCCGCGACCGGCGCGCCGCTCAGCCGCAACAATGAGTACGATTTCGACCTGATCTACCACGTGGCGTCGAAGGATGCGCCGGACTGGCTGAAGCCATTGCAGCTGCGCGGGCGCGCCGCCTTCGTCGACCAGTTCGCGACCAACTCCATGACGGCGATCACCGAATACCGCCTGATCCTCAACTACGAGCTGACCTGGAAGGGTTCGCGTCGTTAGTCTTCCGGACCGCGCGCATCTTGCGCGCTCATGACTCACGAGCGCGCTGGAAGCGCGCGGTCCGGAAGAACATGATCAGTCCGCCGCCTTGTCCGGCACGTAGAGCGCGTTGCCGCCGGCTTTGAACTTGGCGCTCATCTCGTCCATGCCCTTCTTGGCATAGTCGCGGATGTCCTGGGTGATGCGCATGGAGCAGAACTTCGGCCCGCACATCGAACAGAAGTGCGCCGTCTTGTGCGCTTCCTTGGGCATCGTCTCGTCGTGGAACTTCTCCGCCGTCGCCGGATCGAGCGACAGGTTGAACTGATCCTTCCAGCGGAACTCGAAGCGCGCCTTGGAGAGCGCATCGTCGCGCAGCCTGGCCGCGGGATGGCCCTTGGCGAGGTCGGCGGCGTGGGCCGCAATCTTGTAGGTGATGACGCCCACCTTCACGTCGTCGCGGTCGGGCAGGCCGAGATGCTCCTTCGGCGTGACGTAGCAGAGCATCGCCGTGCCGAACCAACCGATCATGGCCGCCCCGATGCCCGAGGTGATGTGGTCGTAGCCCGGCGCAATGTCGGTGACGAGCGGTCCCAGGGTGTAGAACGGCGCCTCGCCGCATTCGCGCAGCTGCTTGTCCATGTTGGCCTTGATCTTGTGCATGGGCACGTGGCCCGGGCCCTCGATCATGACCTGGCAGCCCTTGTCCCAGGCGATCTTGGTCAGCTCGCCCAGCGTCTCCAGCTCGGCGAACTGCGCGGCATCGTTGGCGTCGGCGTTGCAGCCGGGCCTGAGGCCGTCACCCAGCGAGAACGACACGTCGTACTTGCGCATGATGTCGCAAATGTCGCCGAAGTGTTCGTATAAAAAGCTCTCGCGATGCTCGGTCAGGCACCACTGCGCCATCATCGAGCCGCCGCGGCTCACGATGCCGGTGACGCGCTTTGCCGTCAGCGGCACATGCGCCAGCCGCACGCCGGCATGGATGGTGAAATAGTCGACGCCCTGCTCGCACTGCTCGATCAGCGTGTCGCGATAGACCTCCCACGAGAGCTTGGTGGGATCGCCGCCGACCTTCTCCAGAGCCTGGTAGATCGGCACGGTCCCGATCGGCACCGGCGAATTGCGCACGATCCATTCGCGCGTGTCGTGGATGTTGCGGCCGGTCGAGAGGTCCATGACCGTGTCGGCGCCCCAGCGGATCGCCCACACCATCTTCTCGACCTCTTCCTCCATCGACGACGAGACCGCCGAGTTGCCGATGTTGGCGTTGATCTTCACCAGGAAATTGCGGCCGATCGCCATCGGCTCGAGCTCGCCGTGGTTGATGTTGGCCGGAATGATGGCGCGTCCCATCGCCACTTCCTGGCGCACGAACTCCGGCGTGATGAACTCGGGCAAGGCGGCGCCAAAGCTCTCGCCGTCGGCCAGCCTCTCCTTGGCAAGATCGAGGGCCTCCCTGCGGCCGAGGTTCTCGCGCTCGGCGACGTAGATCATTTCCTTGGTGATGACGCCGGCGCGTGCCCATTCGAACTGGGTGATCGGCTTGCCGGCGAGGCCGCGCAGCGGACGCGGCGTGCCGGGGAAGGGCTGCAAAGCGGCAGCCTTCACGTTGCCGTTGTCGACGGCCTGGATCGGCCGGCCGTCATATTCCTCGACGCCGCCGCGTTCGAGCACCCAGGCGCGGCGCGTGCGCGCCAGTCCCTGGCGCACGTCGATGGTCACGCTGGCATCGGTGTAGGGACCGGTCGTGTCGTAGACGCGCACGCGCGGTTCGGTCGGTTCGCTGAGCTCGATCTCGCGCAAGGGCACGCGCAGGTCGGGCGCCGCATCGGGCGTGACATAGACCTTGCCGGAAGCCGGCAGCGGTCCCGTGGTCACCTTGGGTGTCGGGTTGATGATGTTGTCCATGACGAGGATCTCCCGTGGCAAGTGGCTGACGGAGACCCGGCGTGTGTGCTGTGCAAAGGAGGCATATCCAGTCCCTTCGCCGGCATGACCCGGATCAGGTTCAAAGGGTCACCGCGCTGCCGTGAAGGCCGTCGGTATCTCAGCCCCTTGTCGGGACCCCCCTTGGACGAGAGTCAGTCTAGGCTGGAATCGACCTGATGCAAACGTTGAGATCTCCCCAGAGACTGGCGCTTTTTCACTACGTGCGCAGTGGAATGGCGGAACAATCGAGCCAAAGGCAAATCGATCAACTACTCTCGTGTGCCTTGGAGGAAGCAATGCAGCGAGAGACGATCCAGATCACGGTCGCATCCCTTCTTGCCGGCGCGGCGATGTGGTCGACCGCTGCCAATGCCGACGTTCCGACGATCATACCAGCCGTCAAATGCGAAACCCTGGCAGGGATCGCCTTTGCCGGCTCAACCATGGTGGTCGAAACAGCCGAGGCCGTGCCGCAAGCGCCGGCGGGAACCGTGCAGGTGCGCCCGCCCTTGCCGGACACGGTGGGCGTTGCGATCCCGTCGAATTGCGTGGCGCGAGGCGTGATCGACCGGCGCGTCGGAGCCGAAGGCAAGAACTACGCGATCGGGTTTGCGATCGCGCTGCCCGATCGCTGGAACGGACGGTTCCTGTTCCAGGGCGGCGGCGGCTTGAACGGATCGATCCGCCCGCCGCTTGGCCCCCAGGCCATCGGCGAGGTGCCCGCCCTGGCGCGCGGCTTCGCGGTCGTCTCCACCGACAGCGGCCATCAAGGCGCGGTGTTCGATGCCTCCTTCATGAAGGACCAGGAGGCGGCGCTCAATTTCGCCCAGGCATCGGTCGGCAAGGTGACGGCCGCCGCGAAGACGATCATCGCCCACTACTACGGCCAGGGGCCGACGCGCTCCTACTTCGTCGGCTGCTCGACCGGCGGCCGCGAAGGCATGATCGCCTCGCAGCGCTATCCCGCGGAGTTCGACGGCATCGTCGCCGGCGCGCCGGCCATGCGCACGGGCCGCTCCAACCTCGGCCTCGCCTGGGCCAACCACGTCCTGGCGCAAGTCTCACCCAAGGGCGAGAACGGCAAGCCCGATCCCACCAAGGCGTTCTCGCCGTCGGACCAGAAGCTCGTGACCGACGCCATCGTCGCGGCGTGCGACGCCAAGGATGGGCTGAAGGACGGCATGATCTTCAATACGCGCCAGTGCACCTTCGATCCGGCAGCGCTTGCCTGCAAGGGCGCCAAGACCGATGCCTGTCTCTCTGCCGATCAGGCGAGCGCGCTGGCCAAGGCCTTCGCCGGCCCGAGGAACTCGCGCGGTGCCCCGTCCTACTCGCCCTTCCCGTGGGACAGCGGTGCCGCCGCGGCGGGTGTTGCGATTCCCGGCATCCTCGTCACCGGCGCGCGCAGTCCGGTCAATCCCAACGTCTACGAGACGATCGATGTCGACGCCATCGAGGACCGGGTGAATGCCGACGGCATGGAGCGACTGCAGGCCACAGCGAACTGGACCAACCTCAACAGCTTCTTCGGGCACGGCGGAAAGATCCTGTTCTATCACGGCGTCAGCGATCCGTGGTTCTCGGCCCTCGACACGATCGACTATTACGAGCGCATGGCTAAAAGCTCGGGCGGCATCGACCAGGTGCGCGCCAACTCCAGCCGGGCTTTTCTCGTGCCCGGCATGGGCCACTGCCAGACGGGCGCGACGCTCGAGCGCTTCGACCTGTTGCAGGCCATCGTCGACTGGGTCGAGAAGGGCAAGGCGCCCGCTTCGGTCATCGCCACCGGCCCGGCGTTCCCTGGCCGCAGCCGGCCGCTCTGCGCCTGGCCGCAATACGCGGCCTACAAGGGCCAGGGCAATCCGGAGGATGCCGCCAACTTCGAATGCCGTGACTGAGGAACCATTGGGAGCCATCCACGTTCGCTGGATGGCTTCACATGGGAGAATAAAAAATGGCCGGCTACAGGGCACTGTTGGCGGCCGCGGTCCTCGCCGTCGGCTGCGGTCATGGCGTAGCGTCCCACGCGCAGACCTATCCGCCCGAAGGCTATGCGCCCCTTCTGTTCGATCCCGCCGACACCAAATACGTCTTTCGCCTGAACGGCGTGCCGTGGCTCTGCCGCGGCGACACCTTCTGCAAGCCCATCAGGATCGACGGCGTCGCCGACAAGGACCTCGCCCAGGCCGTCATCGAGCCGCTGGGTTCCGCCGGTCCGCGCTACTTCCTGGCCTACAAGCAGGCCAACTTCGAGAAGGGCAAGGAAATGGTCCTTGCCTGCAGCGAGGAACGCTGCGGCAAGCTCGATTCGACGGCGGGCGACGCCACCGGGCTCGGCACCTTCCAGGTCAAGCAGGGCGACCGGACAGCGAGCCGCGCCGCCATCCTGCGCCGGCTCGAAGCCAGGAACAGCCGCGCCCAGCTCATATGGTGCACCGAGAGCGACTGCTCGGAGCTGCCGGTGACGCGCGATGCCGAGCTCTTCCTTTCCTACATGGGCAGCGGCCGGGCCGACGGCCGCAGCGCGGCGTGGCTGCGCGACAAGTCGGGCGCCGTCCTGTCATGCGCTCAGCCCGAGGACGGCGTCAGCGACCAGCTCGTCTGCGAGAAGACCAGGATGGTGCTGGGCGATTTCCCGGCCGCGCAGGCCACCGCCGCTGCCACACCTCCGCCTCCTCCAGCGCCGCCGCCGGCCGGATCGGACGCTGACCGCAACGCGCTGTCAGCCGCCATCGACCGCGCCATCACGACCGGCGACTTCGTCAACGCCGATCGCCTGCTGGCCGACGCCACGCGACGCTATGCCGGCAACGCCGCCTGGCCGCCCTTGCAGCAGAAGCTCACCAAGGCGCGCGCCGAGCGCGACGCCCAGTTGCGCCAGGCCGAGGCGCGGCGGCTGATCGCCGAGGCGCGGCGCTTCGCGCAGGTCGGCGACTTCGCCCACGCCGAGGCGATGCTGCAGGACGCCGACAAGCAGGTCGCGGGCTTCGGCGAGACCGCCAAGGCGCGCGCCGAGATCGCGGCCTTGCGCACCGAGCGCGGCCAGCGCTTCCGCGAGCGCTACCAGTACACCGCCGCCATCGACCAGGCGCTGGCCGCCGAGCAGCTGTGGGAGGCCGAGCGCCTCCTTGCCGACTATGCCCAGCGCTTCGCCCAGGACGGCGAGTACCGGGCACGGGCCGATCGCCTGGCGCAGATGCGCGCGGCCGGACCCTACCAGGTGCGCATCAACGAGGCGCGCAGCCGTATCGCGACAGCGCGCCAGGCCATGGACCGCAACGACTTCGTCGAGGCCGAGCGGCAGCTCGCGATCGCCGACCGGGCAGCGCCGGGCCTCCCCGAGACCGGACAGGCGCGCGCCGACCTGAGCCGGCTCCGCATCGCCGCGCAGAAGCAGCAGGACGACCTGCGCCTGGTGCTGGGCGCCATCGACGCCTTGTTCCAGAACCGCCAGTTCGAAGAGGCCGACCGCGCCATCGACGACGGCCGCCGGCGGTTCGGCACCTACGGCGGTTGGGGCGACCTGCAGAACCGCAGCGCCAGCGCCCGCCGCGGCGATCCGCGACAGGCCAACGAGCTGCGCGGCCAGAATGTGCGCGCACTGGAGCTGGTGACCGCCGCCCGCCAGAGCACGACGCAAGGCGACTTCGCCGCCGCCGACAAGGCGTTGAACGATGCCCAGGCGATCCGGGCCGACATGCCCGAAATCGCCATCGCCCGCGCCGAGCTCGAGCGCGCCAAGGCCGACCGCGCGCGGCAGGATGCCGAGGTCCGCGCCGTCGTCGCCTCGATCGATGCGGCGCTGGCGCGCCAGCAATATGCCGACGCCGACCGGCTGATCGCCGACGGCCGCAAGCGCTATCCGTTCTTCAATGGATGGGCGGATCTGTCCAAACGTGTGGCCGATGCCCGGCGCGGAGCGCCCGATACGGCGGCTGCGCCGCCGCCGCAGCGGCGCTGACCTCGCTTGTCCCCTCACCTAACCTCTCCCCCAAGGGGGAGAGGAACATGAGGGGCTAGACGACCTTCACGCTGCGCATCTCGGCGATGTCGGCATCGCCGTAGCCTGCCTCGCGCAGGATCTCTTCGGTGTGCTGGCCGAGCGTCGCCGGCGGGCGGTCGACCGAGCCGCCGCCGTGCTCCAGGCGGAAGCCTGAACCCACGACCTTGATCGGGCCGTGCGGCGTGTCGACCGTCTGCAGGATCGTGCGCCGGTCGAAGTGGTCGAGCTGCACCGTCTCGGGAATGCTGAGCACGCGGCCCGCCGGCACGTCGGCCTTGGCGAAGCGCTCGGCCCAGGTCGCCGACGTTTCCTTCTTGAGCTCGGCCTCGATGATGTCGTGCAGCGCCTTGTCGTTCTGGATGCGCGCCGGCCAGTCGGGGAAGCGCGGATCGGCGAGCGCGTCGGCGCGGCCGATATCCTTCATCAGGCGCTGGAACTGCGGCTCGGTCATGACGGCCAGCACCATCCAGCCGTCCTTGGTCCTGTAGAGATCGCCGGTGGGCTTCCGCGTCACCGAGCGGTTGGCCGCCTGCTCGTGCACGCGCCCGGTCATCAGGTGCTCGGTGAACTGCTGGGCGAGATAGCCCATCACCGCGTCGATCATGGCGACGTCGACCAGCTGGCCCTTGCCGGTATGGGTGCGCTGGTAGAGCGCCGAGGCGACGCCCAGCGCCGCCGTCGCGCCCGACATGACGTCGGCGCCGGCGAAGCCCACGCGCGTCGGGCCGTTGGTCTCGAAGCCGGTGATCGACATCAGGCCGGACATCGCCTGGATCATGCCGTCGAACGCCGCGGTCTCGCGGTCGGGTCCGACCTGGCCGAAGCCCGAGACGGCGCAGTAGATCAGCTTGGGATTGACGGTCTTCAGGACGTCGTAGCCGATGCCGAGCTTGTCCATCACGCCTGGCCGGAAGTTCTCCATCACCACGTCAGCCGTGGCGGCGAGCTTTTTCACCACCTCGATGGCCTTGGGCTTCTTGAGGTCGAGCGTGATCGAGCGCTTGTTCGAGTTGACCGCGACCCAGGGAGCGGCGAGCCCGCGCTTCTCCCAGTCGTTGGCGCGGGAGCCGAAGCGCATGTCGTCGCCTTCGCGGCTTTCGACCTTGATCACGTCGGCGCCGAGCAGCGCGAGTTGATAGGAGCCATACGGCCCGGCGAGGACGCGCGTGAAGTCCAGAACCTTCACGCCTGTGAACGGCTTGCTCATCTCGGTCCTACGCCACTCCCGACTTCTGCCGCTGCTGCAGGGCGACCTGCTTCACCTTGTCGAACTCGGCGCGGCGCTTGGCGATCTCCTCGGGCGGCATACGCTCGAGGTTGTTGTAGTCGAGCTTCCAGTCGCCATCGTCGTTCCAGCGCAGCGGCGACTGCACCGTGGTGCGCGGTCCGATCGCGCTCTCCAGCACCTTCAACGCCAGATCGAGCGTGAAGCGCTGCGTGTCGGGCTCGTGCGGCTTGCCGCAGGAGTTGCCCAACGGGAAATCGCTGAACAGGAAGCGCGGCACGCCGGTGTGCTCGACGATGTCCTTGGCCGCGCCCATGACCACCGTGGGGATGCCGTTCCGTTCGAGATATCGGGCGACCAGACTCACGGTCTGGTGACAGACGGGTCAAGTCGGCACCAGCAGCGCGGCATCGACCTGGTCCTGCCGGCAGCGCGCCAGGATCTCCGGCGCATCGGTCTCCAAGGTCACGCGCTGGCTGCGGTTGGTCGGCGCACCATGGAAGCGCTTGGCGAGCTTGAAGCGGCCCTGGGCGGCGAACTCGCGCATCAGCGGCAGCGGAAACCAGGTGTTGGAATCCTTGGCCGTGGTGTGCTTGCGGTCGTAGCCGATATGGGAGATGCGCGTGTCATGGTCGACCGCGGTATCGCCGGAATAGACCGTGTAGAACTTGGCGCCGGCGTTGTAGGCCGCCCCCGGCCCCTGGTCGCCCTTGTCGGGCTGATAGGGTGCGGCCGTCGAGATCAGCGCCAGGGTGCTGTCCGAAAGCTTCTTCTTCAGCGGCTGGAACGGGGCATCGATGTAGTGCGCCCAGCGATAGGGATTGTCGTAACCCAACGCGAGGTAGTACTCGCGGGTGCGGCGCATGTACTCGAGCGGCGCATCGAAGTCGGGCGCGAAATTGGCGGTGTCGACCATGGCGGGAAACTGGCGCTGAGGCGCGGCGAAGTCAAACCCGCCCGACCGCATCGCAGGTCTGTCATCCCGAGGCCGCAGGCCGAGGGACCTTTCCGGACCACAAAGGTCCCTCGCTACGCTCGGGATGACATCACGTGCTTAGCCGGTCTAGCCTCTCAGCCGCAGGGAGGAACACCAATGATCAGACTGACCCGCCGCGCCACGCTGGGCGCGGCAACGGCGTTGGCGTTGACGCAAGGCGCGCGGGCCCAGGCCTATCCCAACAAGCCCATCCGCATCCTGGTGCCCTTCCCGGCAGGCGGCATCGTCGACATCGTCACCCGCGCGCTTGCCGATCCCATGCAGGCCGACCTCGGCCAGACGATCGTGGTCGAGCCCAAGCCCGGCGGCAACGCGACTCTCGCCACGGCGATGATCCCGCAGCTGCCGGCCGACGGATACAACTCAGTGATGGCCACGATCAGCCACGTCGTGGCGCCGCTGCTGCAGCCCGTTCCCTACGATCCGCTGACGGACTTCCAGCCGGTGGCGCTGGCCACCGTCGCGACCGCGGTCGCAACCGTCAATCCGTCGCTCCCGGTCAAGACGCTGAAGGAGCTGGTCGACTACGCCAAGGCCAATCCCGGCAAGCTCAACTACCTGAACCCGGGCAACGGCTCGTCGCTCCATCTGTCGACCGAGCTCTTGAAGAACGAGTACAAGCTCGACATCACGGCGGTGCCCTATCGCGGGGTGCCACCCGGTGTGCCCGATCTGCTGGAAGGGCGCCTGGAAGTCGGTTGGCTGCCGACGCCGCTCGCCATTCAACATGTCCAGAGCGGCAAACTGCGGGCCCTGGCCGTACTGGGCGACAAGCGGCTGGCAACCCTGCCGGACGTGCCGACGTTCGCCGAGGCGGGCTTCGCCGATGCCCAGGTCATCAGCTGGTACGTGATCGCCGTGCGCGCCGGCACGCCGGCGCCCATCGTCGAGCGCCTGCATGCCTCGGCCTTGAAGGCGCTGCAGGATCCCGCGACCCGCGACCGATTGACCAAGGCGGGCTGCGAGGTGCCCCCGCCCCTCTCGCCGGCCGAGATCCTGGCGATGTGGAAGGCCGACTACGAGCGCTACGGCAAGCTGGTCAAGGAAGCCGGCATCAAGGCCGAAACCTGACACCGAGTTGACCCGGCGGCCATAGTGCGGCCCAACTCGGGCACGCTATATATGAAGTGAAAGGCTTTGCTTCGGGGACCCGCATGGCAATCAAACGGCGCGGCTTGTTGTTGGGCGGCACGGCCCTCTATCTCGGTGCCCCCGCCATCCTGCGGGCCCAGACCCAGCAGGCCTCACAGAAGATCAACGTCAGCCATGGCTTTGCCATGCACGGCGCGCCGAAATACCCGGCCAATGCCGGTCCGCCCGAGTTCCTCAATCCCAACGCCCCCAAGGGTGGGTCGGTGCGGCTGGGCGCCCGCGGCACCTTCGATTCGCTGCATCCCTTCATCATCAAGAGCGTGCCGGCCGCCGGCGTCTCTGCGATCTGGGACACCTTGTGCTGGCAGTCGCGCGACGAGGCCTCGACCGAGTACGGCCTGATCGCCGAGACCATCGAATGGCCCGAGGACCGCGCCTGGGTCGCCTTCACGCTCCGGCCGCAGGCGCGCTTCCATGACGGCACGCCGATCACCGTCGAGGACGTGATCTGGACCTTTGACACCCTGAAAGCCAAGGGCCTGCCCAACTACGCCTTCTACTACGGCGACGTGCTGAAGGCGGAGAAGACCGGCGATCGCAAGGTGCTGTTCACCTTCCGCGACAACACCAACAAGGAGCTGCCGCTCATCCTCGGCCAGCTGCCGGTCCTGCCGTCCAAGTGGTGGGCCAACCGCGATTTCGAGAAGGTGTCGCTCGACATCCCGCTGGGCAGCGGCGCCTACAAGGTCGATTCCTTCGACGTCGGCCGCTCGATCGCCTATCGCCGCGTCGACGACTGGTGGGCCAAGGATCTCTGGATGAATCGCGGCCGCAACAACTTCGAGCTGATGCGCTACGAGTACTACCGCGACGTCACCGTGCAGTTCGAGGCCTTCAAGGCGGGCGAGATCGACATCCGCCAGGAGAACATCGCGCGCAACTGGGCGACCGCCTACGACATCCCGGCGGTGCGCGACGGCCGCATCAAGCGCGATGAGATCCCGCACGAGCTGCCGACCGGCATGCAGTGCTTCGCCTTCAACACGCGGCGCGACTTCTTCAAGGACAGGCGGGTGCGCGAGGCGATCGCCACCATGTTCGACTTCGCCTGGACCAACAAGAACCTGTTCTACGGGATGTACAAGCGCAACATCTCGTTCTTCGGCAACTCCGAGCTCGCCTCGTCGGGCCTGCCGACGCCGGCCGAGCTGAAGTACCTCGAGCCGCTGCGCGGCAAGATCCCCGACGAGGTCTTCACCAAGGAGTTCAAGCTCCCCGAGAGCGACGGCACCGGCAACGCGCGCGACCTCGCGCGGCGAGCGCTGGCGCTCCTGAAGGAGGCCGGCTGGGAGGTGAAGGACGGCAAGATGACCGAGACCAGGACGGGCAAGAAGCTCGCCTTCGAGATGCTGCTGAACGACGCCAGCTTCGAGCGCGTCGTGCTGCCCTACAAGCAGAACCTCGAGCGCATCGGCGTCGACATGAACGTGCGCACCATCGACACCGCGCAGTTCAAGCGCCGCGACGACGAGTTCGACTTCGACATGATGGTGACGGGCTTCGGCCAGTCGCTGTCGCCGGGCAACGAGCAGCGCGACTTCTGGGGCTCCAAGGCCGCCGACACCAAGGGCAGCCGCAACGCGATCGGCATCCGCGACGCCGCCATCGACAGCCTGGTCGAGACGCTGATCGGCGCACCCGACCGCGAGAGCCTAATAAACGTCACCCGTGCGCTCGACCGCGTGTTGCTGTGGAGCCATTTCGTGGTGCCCAACTGGCACAGCAACACCGCCTACGTCGCCTACTGGAACCGCTTCGCGCGGCCCGCCAAGGCCGCGAAGTATGCGCCCGTCGCCTTCGATACCTGGTGGATCGACGAGGCCAAGGACAAGGCCCTCGGGGAGCGCAAGTGATGCTGGGGGCGCGCGACTCCAGTCGCGCGTCTTTGGCTGGATCGAGAGAAGACCGCGCCACTGGAGTGGCGCGCCCCCAGCGAAGACCTGAATGTTAGCCTACATCCTGCGGCGCCTGATGCTGGTGATCCCGACCTTGCTCGGCATCATGGTCATCAACTTCTTCGTCATCCAGGCGGCGCCCGGCGGCCCGGTCGAGCAGATGATCTCGCAGATCCAGGGCACGGCGGTCGACGCCACCGAGCGCTTCTCGGGCAGCGCGAGCGGCGGCGAGACCATCCGTGGCGGCGGACCGGACACGTCGGGCAGCGGCGGCGGCGCCTATCGCGGCGCGCGCGGCCTGCCCAAGGAGCTGATCGAGCGCATCGAGAAGATGTACGGCTTCGACAAGCCGATCGTCGAACGCTTCTTCCTGATGATGAAGAACTACCTGGTGTTCGATTTCGGCGAGAGCTTCTTCCGCAACAAGCAGGTCGTCGACCTGGTGCTCGAGAAGATGCCGGTATCGATCTCGCTCGGCCTGTGGACGACGCTGCTGATCTACTTCATCTCCATCCCGCTCGGCATCGCCAAGGCGGTGCGCGACGGCTCGCGCTTCGACGTTTCCAGCTCGACGACGCTGATCATGCTGAACGCCATCCCGGGCTTCCTGTTCGCCTTGCTGCTGGTCGTGCTGTTCGCGGGCGGCAGCTATTTCAAGTGGTTCCCGCTGCGCGGCCTGGTCTCCGACGACTGGTCCCAGCTCGGCCTTTTGGACAAGCTGCTCGACTATTTCTGGCACATGGCGCTGCCGATCGGCGCCATGGTGATCGGCGGCTTCGCCACCCTCACCTTCCTCACCAAGAACTCCTTCCTCGAGGAGATCCACAAGCAATACGTGCTGACGGCCCGCGCCAAGGGCCTGGAGGAGCGGCGCGTGCTCTATGGCCACATCTTCCGCAACGCCATGCTGATCGTGATCGCGGGCTTTCCGGCGGCCTTCATCGGCGTGCTGTTCACCGGTTCGCTGCTGATCGAGGTCATCTTCTCGCTCGACGGCATCGGCCTTTTAGGCTTCGAGGCCGCGCTCAACCGCGACTATCCGATCATGTTCGGCACGCTCTATTTCTTCGGCCTGATCGGCCTGGTCATGGGGATCCTGGGCGACATCATGTACACGGTCGTCGATCCGCGCATCGACTTCGAGGCGCGCGGCTGATGACTCCGCTGAACCGTCGGCGCCTCGCCAACTTCCGCTCGAGCAAGCGCGGCATGTATTCGCTGGCGGTCTTCGGGCTGCTGTTCTTCCTGTCGCTGTTCGCCGAGCTTTTAGCCAACGACAAGCCGATCCTCATCTACTACGACGGCGGCTTCTACTCCCCGATGGTGCGCGACTATCCGGAGACGACCTTCGGCGGCGATTTCCCGACCACCACCATTTATACCGACCAGGAAGTGCAGAAGCTGATCGAGGCCAAGGGCTGGATCCTGTGGCCGCCGATTCCCTACAGCTACAACACCGTGCTGAAGGGCGAGGACCGCAAGGCGCTGCAGCCGCCGTCGTGGCGCCATCCGCTCGGCACCGACGACCAGGCGCGCGACGTGCTGGCCCGGCTGATCTACGGCTTCCGCATCTCCGTGCTGTTCGGCCTGGCGCTGACCCTGCTGAGCTCGATCATCGGCATCGTGGCGGGCGCCGTGCAGGGCTATTTCGGCGGCGCCGTCGACCTCTCCATCCAGCGTTTCATGGAGATCTGGTCGAGCATGCCGACCCTCTATCTTCTGATCATCCTGGCAAGCTTCATCCAGCCCGGCTTCTGGGTGCTTTTAGGCATCATGCTGTTGTTCAGCTGGATGGCCCTGGTCGGGCTGGTGCGGGCCGAGTTCCTGCGCGGGCGCAATTTCGACTACGTGCGGGCGGCCCGGGCTTTGGGCATGCTGGACGCCCGCATCATGTTCCGGCACATCCTTCCCAACGCCATGACCGCCAGCCTCACCTACCTGCCCTTCATCCTGGCCGGCTCCGTGACCACCCTGACGTCGCTCGACTTCCTGGGGTTCGGCCTGCCCGTGGGCTCGCCGTCGCTGGGAGAGCTCCTGCTGCAGGGCAAGAACAACCTCAACGCGCCCTGGCTTGCCTTCACCGGCTTCATCATCATCGCCCTCATGCTGTCCCTGCTGGTGTTCATCGGCGAGGCCGTGCGCGACGCCTTCAACCCGCGCAAGGTGATGGCATGAGCGAGCCCGCCCTGCTCGAGGTCAAGAACCTCTCGGTCAATTTCGGCACCGGCGACGATGCCGTGCGCGCCGTGGAGAACGTCAGCTTCGAGATCAAGCGCGGCGAGACCCTGGCGGTGGTGGGCGAATCGGGCTCGGGCAAGTCGGTGACGGCATTGTCGATCCTGCAGCTGCTGCCCTACCCGATGGCCAACCATCCCAACGGCAGCATCCGCTTCCAGGGCCGCGAGCTGGTCGGCGCCCCGCCGCGCGACCTTTTGGACGTGCGGGGCAACCGCATTTCCATGATCTTCCAGGAGCCGATGACCTCGCTCAACCCGCTGCACACGATCGAGCGGCAGGTGAACGAGGTGCTGATCCTGCACAAGGGCCTGACGCGCTCGGCCGCACGCAAGCGCACGCTCGAGCTTTTGGAGCAGGTCGGCATTCCCGAGGCGGCGACCCGGCTCGACGCCTTCCCGCACCAGCTCTCGGGCGGCCAGCGCCAGCGCGTGATGATTGCCATGGCGCTCGCCAACGAGCCCGACCTCCTGATCGCCGACGAGCCGACCACGGCGCTCGACGTCACCATCCAGGCGCAGATCCTGAAGCTCCTGAAGACGCTGCAGGCGCGCTACGGCATGGCGCTGCTGTTCATCACCCACGACCTCGGCATCGTGCGCAAGATGGCCGACCGCGTCTGCGTCATGACCAAGGGCCGCATTGTCGAGCAGGGCCCGGTCGCCGAGGTGTTCGACAACCCGCAGCATTCCTACACCCAGCATCTGTTGTCGGCCGAGCCCAAGGGCCGACCGGCGCCCGCCGATCCCGCGGCGGCGGAGATCCTGGCGCTCGACGACGTGAAGGTGCACTTCCCGATCAAGCGCGGCGTGCTGCGCCGCACGGTCGGATACATCAAGGCGGTCGACGGCGTCAGCCTCAGCCTGCGCGAGGGCCATACGATCGGCCTGGTCGGCGAATCGGGTTCGGGCAAGACGACGCTGGGCCTGGCCCTGCTGCGCCTCGAGGGCAGCAAGGGCGGCATCCAGTTCGACAAGCAGGACCTGCAGGCGCTGAGCCAGCGCGAAATCCGGCCGCTGCGCCGGCAGATGCAGATCGTCTTCCAGGATCCCTTCAGCTCGCTCAGCCCGCGCATGTCGGTGGCCGAGATCGTCGGCGAGGGCCTGCAGGTGCACAAGATCGGCAACGAGACCGAACGCAGCCGCATGATCGACCAGGCGCTCACCGAGGTCGGGCTCGACCCTGCCGCGCGCGAGCGCTATCCGCACGAATTCTCCGGCGGCCAGCGCCAGCGCATCGCCATCGCCCGCGCCCTGGTGCTGAAGCCGCGGCTGATCGTGCTCGACGAGCCGACCTCGGCGCTGGACATGAGCGTGCAGGCCCAGATCGTCGACCTGCTGCGCGACCTGCAAACGCGACACAAACTCGCCTATTTGTTCATAAGCCATGACCTGAAGGTCGTGCGGGCGCTGGCCGACGAGGTCCTGGTGCTGCGCCACGGCAAGGTGGTGGAACGCGGCTCGGCCCAGCAGATTTTCGAGAAGCCGCAGACACCTTATACTCAGGCACTAATTGCAGCGGCTTTCAATCTCGAGGCCATCGGCGCCGACAAGGGCACCGTAGCGACCTGACAACCTTCCCTCCCCAGCGAAGCTGGGGAGGTGCCCGCGCAGCGGGCGGAGGGGTCATGGGCATCACCACTGTTGCTCATGACCCCTCCGGCCCTACGGGCCACCTCCCCACGCAAAGCGCGGGGAGGAAAGAGTGCTGTGTAGACTTCGCGGCCGATTCCAGCGAATCTAGACTGGCTGAAGGACGCTCGCCGGCAAGAGCGAGCCCGCACCGCTGAAAAGGAGTGGGGGTCCAAGGATGGTTGCAGTCCGCTTCGGTTTGTCCGTCGTCGCGGCCATGCTGCTTGGCGCCGCCGTCGCCTTTGCCCAACCGGCGCTGACGCTCGGCACTGCATCGGTCGGCGGCACCTACTACGTCTACGGCGAGACCGTCGCCAAGGTCTTGAGCGAGAAGAGCAAGCTCAAGGTGGTGGCCCAGCAGACCCAGGGGCCGAACCAGAACATCGTCATGGTCGACGAGAAGAAGCTCGAGCTCGGCATGGTGACCATGGGCGTGGCGCTGCAGGGCCTGCAGGGCACCGGCCCGTGGACCAAGGGCAGGAAGTTCGAGAACATCCGCGCCCTCTTCCCGATGTACGAAATGACCCTGCAGTGTCTCGCGCTCAAGAAGACGGGCATCACGAGCTTCGCGCAGCTCGAGGGCAAGACGGTCGGCACCGGCCCCAAGGCCGGCACGCCGGGCACCTATTTCCCGCTGATCTTCGACGCGCTCGGCATGAAGGTCATGGCGCGCAACGGCCAGAGCGCCGACATGGGCATCCAGATGGGCGACGGCGTCGTCGACGCCTTCTGCTTCGGCGCCGGGCTGCCGATCCCGATCTTCAGCGAGCTCGACGCCGGCCAGCAGATCAATTTCTTCACCTGGACGGACGACGAGATCGCCCGCATCCGCAAGGCGCTGCCGGAATTCTCCGAATCGAAGATCCCCAAGGGGCTCTACAAGCAGCAGGCAGCGGACCAGAAGACCGTCGGCCTGTTCAACTTCGCCATCGCCAACAAGGACATGGGCGACGACGTGGCCTACCTCGTCACCAAGACGATCCTGGAGAACAACAGCGCCATGGTGAAGGGCCATCCCGCGGCCAAGGAAACGATCGCGGCCAACGCCGTGCGCAACTCCTTCCTGCCCTTCCATCCCGGCGCGGTGCGCTACTACAAGGACAAGGGGATCAAGCTCGACCCCGGAGCACTGCCGAAGTGAAGCACATTCCGTCCGGCTGGAACCAGCCGGACGGAATGTGCCCTGCCAGACCCAGTACCCCTACCGCGCGCGTTTCCGACTGAATGGAACCGCAAGCGGTTCCATTCAGTCGGAAACCGCCCTAATCTCCGCCGCGTGTCACACGCAATCGCTTACATCAGCCGCGATACCGACGGCTTGCACTGGAAGAAGGTTCTCGAAGAGGCGCTCGGTCCCATCGACTACCGCACGCTCGACAGCCTGGGAAACACCGACGACATCGAGATCGCGCTGGCCTGGAAGCCGGACCGCGGCCTGATCGGGTCGTTCAAGAACATCAAGCTGATCGTGTCTCTGGGCATGGGCGTCGACCATCTGCTGGCCGACGACAAGCTGCCCGACGTGCCTATCGTGCGCATCATGGATGACGGGCTGGTCGGACAGATGAGCGAATACGCCATCTTCTGGGCGCTGCGGCACCATCGCGACATCGACAAGTACGCTGCGAGCCAGCGGGCCAAGCAGTGGGAGCCGCTCGATTTGGTCGACACCATCGATCGCCACGTCGGCGTCATGGGTCTCGGCACGATCGGCCAGGACACGGCCAAGAAATTCGCCGCCCTTGGCTTTCCCACGGCGGGATGGAGCCGGTCGGCCAAGGCGCTGCCCGGCATAGAAACCTTCCACGGCAAGGACGGCTTCGAGAAGTTCCTGGCGCGCACCGACATCCTGGTCGATGTCCTGCCGCTCACGCGCGACACGCGCGGCATCCTCGATGCGGCGGCGTTCGCCCGGCTGCCCAAGGGCGCCTACTTCATCAACATGGCGCGCGGCGGCCACGTCGTCGACGAGGCGCTGCTGGCGGCGCTCGATTCGGGTCATCTCGCCGGCGCCGCCCTCGACGTCTTCAACACCGAGCCGCTGCCCACCGACCATCGCTACTGGACGCATCCCAAGGTCCAGGTGACGCCACACATCGCCGGCGCCACCAACCCGCGCACGGCGTCGCCGGGGATCATCGAGAACATCAAGCGCCTGCGTTCAGGGCAGGCGCTGATCAACACGATCGATCCGAAGACGGGGTATTAGCGACCGACTCTCATGCTCCTCCCCCGTCTTACGGGGGAGGAGGCATGACGTCCTTCGCTACTTCGTGATCCGCTTCTCGATCGCCGCAAAGATCGCCCGCGCCACTTGGGCCTCGCCACCCTCCGGTCGGCCCGGCCGGCTGCTGTTGTTCCAGGCCATCATGTCGAAATGCGCCCACGGCACGTCGTCGGGCACGAACTCCTTCAGGTACAGCGCCGCGGTGATGGCGCCGCCGAAGGCCACGCCCGGTGCGTTGTTGATGTCGGCCACCTTGCTGTCGAGCAGGCGGCGGTAGCCCGCGAACAAGGGCATACGCCACATCGGATCGGTCTCCGTCTTGCCGGCATCGATCAGGTCGTCGGCCAGCTTATCGTCGTTGCAGAACAGCGCCGGCAGGTCGGTGCCCAGCGCCACGCGCGCGGCGCCCGTCAGCGTCGCGCAATCGACCATCATGGTGGGCTTCTCCGACGCACCTTCGTGCAGGGCATCGCACAGGATCAGCCGGCCCTCGGCGTCGGTGTTGCCGATCTCGACGGTGATGCCCTTGCGCGTCGGCACGACGTCCATCGGCCGGAAGGCATTGCCCGCGACGCTGTTCTCGACCGCCGGCACCAGCAGCCTGAGCCGCACCGGCAGCTTCGCCGACATGACCATCGCCGCCACCGCCATCACCGTGGCGGCCCCGCCCATGTCCTTCTTCATCATGAGCATGCCGCTCGCGGGCTTGAGATCAAGGCCGCCGGTGTCGAAGCACACGCCCTTGCCGACCAGCGTCACCTTGGGATCGCTCTCCTTGCCCCAGGTCAGGTCGATCAGGCGCGGCGCGCGCGTGCTGGCGCGACCGACCGCGTGCACCATGGGATAGTTCTGCTTTAGAAGATCGTCGCCGACGATCACCTTGATTTTGGCCTTGTGCGTCTTGGCGAGATCCTGCGCGGCAGCGGCAAGCTCAGCCGGTCCCATGTCGGACGACGGCGTGGTTATAAGGTCGCGCGCCATCGAGACGGCTTCGATCATCGCCGTGGCGCGCGCCTTGTCGGCACCCGGCGGCCACACGATCTTGGCGCCCGCCTTGCCCTTGTTGGTCCGGTACCGTTCGAAGCGCCAGGTGCCGAGCCCGATCGCCACGGCGGCGTCGGTCGGCGACACCGGTGCGGTGTCCGACGCCAGCCGCCAGGTGCCGGCCGGCAGCCGGGTGGCGAGTGCGCCAAAGTCCCAGAGATTGGGCTTGGCCGACAGCACAAGCACTGCACCGGCTGCCTTGCCGTCGCGGCCCGGCAGCACGGCGAGGTCGCCCGGCTTGCCCGTGACGCCCGTTGATTCGAGCCAGCCGCGGCGCGCCGCGTTCTGCTCCTTGAGCCACTTACGCCATGACGATTGTCCGACAATCTGTATGGGCAATGAAGAAGACGACCGGTCGACGAAGGGCAGCGCCATGGACATGCTCACAAATCTGTAGTGGAACGGTTAACATTGCCGGCCAAAGTAAGGCGCTGGCAAGGAGGGCGTATGGCCGACTTCACGCTGGTGATCGGCAACAAGAACTATTCCTCGTGGTCGCTGCGCGGCTGGCTGATGGCCAAGGCGGCCGGCATCGAGTTCGAGGAGATCGTCGTGCCGCTCGACCTGCCCGAGACGCAGCCGACGATCCGCAAGCACTCGCCCTCGGGGCGCGTGCCGGTGCTGCTGCATCGCGGGCTGGCGGTTTGGGAATCGCTCGCGATCGGCGAATACCTCAATGACCTGAAGCCCGAGGCCGGCCTGTGGCCGGCGGCGGTGGCGGCGCGCGCCCATGCCCGCGCGATCTCGACCGAGATGCATGCTGGGTTTCCCGCGGTGCGCGACAAGATGCCGATGAACATCCGCGCCTCGTATCCGGGCAAGGGCATGACGCCTGCGGTGCGCGCCGAGATCGAGCGCATCACCTCGATGTGGCGCGACTGCCGCAGGCGATTCGCCGGCGCCGCCCCCAAGGACGACGGATTCCTGTTCGGCAATTTCACCGCCGCCGACGCCATGTACGCGCCGGTGGTGACGCGGCTGAAAACCTACGCCGTGCAGATGGACTCCGACACCGACGCCTACTGCAAGGCCGTCCTGGCCTATCCACCGATGAAGGAATGGGTCGACGCCGCCAAGAACGAGCCCTGGCTGATCGAGAGCTACGAAATGAAGTAGGCCGTGACTTGGTAGATCGATAACCCACGCCCGTCGAAGGTGTTCAACCTACCTCGGCGGTGCAAAGCCCAAGGCGGCCAGTACGTTGGGCAAGCTCTGAGAGAAAACGTCAACTTGTGTCCCAGTCTTCTCTACGACCTTCTGCGGCTCGGCCCCGGAGTTGTCATAGACAAATGCTCGATCTGCCTGGTCAAAAAACCAAGGCAACTGTGCCAATGACTTTGCATACCGCTCTCGAATTTTCTGTTCAGGCACATCATGCCCGCCCTTTGCGACTCTTAAGCGAACTCGCTCTACATTAAGATCTGGAGAGTTCAGGATTACGTAGGCCAGTCGTATTTCGAATCCCAGCGTCTTTGCCTTCGTGACGAGTCGTCGATACTTCTCAGTCGAGAGCACTGTCTCAACACCAACACTTTTGTGCGTATCTATCGAAGCTTCCAGCCAAGCTTCAATGCGGACAACGGCTGCATAGTTGGCTTCCTGCAGCTCCAATCCTTCAATTTTATTGATCCGTGCAGCCAATAGATCAGGATTTACGATCCAGATCGTCTGACCATCTGCTTGGAAAGATGTGTCGCTGTATGCGCTGCTTTTACCTGATCCGTTGGGGCCGCCAAATATCCAGAATATCGGACGATCAGCGCTTGGCGAGACCACGATCCAGTGTTCCGACTATTCGCTTGTTATCACGACGTGCCTTCCGAACATTGCTCCGGAAAACGTTGTCAAAATCGGAACCAAAGCTAGCGCTATTCGCGTCGATATATCTGAACACGAGGAGCTTACCGTCCGAAGTTCGCAAACGCTTCGAAATCACTCCAGCGCTGCCTTTTGAAGTAGATTTGGAAGCCTTCTGTGACTTCTTCTCTACCTTGTCTACCCAACGTACTTGGTATGACCTCACCTTAGTTGCAGGCGCATCTTTCCTTCCCCCTTCAGGGCTGTCGGATTGACGCTCAACCAGTTGTTTCGCCACGAAAATCAACTCCGATAAGGCGTCTATACTATCATCTGCCGACCAATCTGTTAATCGCAGCAGATCGTTATGGCACACCAATCTGGGCAGCATTTGCGCTTTTCGCAAGTCACAGGTGTATTCGACGCGTCGCTGCTAATGCGGTCGCGGCCCCCAACGACATAGGGAGTGCTTCCACTACTGGTCAGCGGCGGCTGTCGAACGCCAGCCGCACGGCGAGGCCGGCGAACACCGTCGCCAGCAGCATCTGGGGCAGTCGCCGCCAGCGGCCTTGGGCGGAAAACAGCCGGCCGAGCCGGCTCACCATCAGGATGACGACGCCGTTCACCACGAGGCCGATCGCATTCAGCACCGTGGCCAGCACCATGATCTGCAGCGCCACCGAGCCCGCCTCGGGCTGCACGAACTGCGGAAACAGCGCCAGCACGAACAGCGCCATCTTGGGATTCAGGAGGTTGGTCAGCAGGCCCTGGCGGAACATGACGCCGATCGGGTGATGGCGCAGGCCGGCGGTCGGCGCGAGCACCGTGCCGTCCGAGCGGAGCGTCTTCCAGGCAAGCCACAGCAGATAGGCCGCGCCGGCGTAGCGCACGATGTCGTAGGCGACGGGCACGATCAGGAACAATTGCGACAGGCCGAGCGCGGCCGCCAGCGCATGGCAATAGGTGCCGGCCTGGATGCCGGCGAGGGTCGCGAAGCCCGAGACCTTACCCTGGCTGGCGCTGCGCGAGGCGATCAGCAACATGTCCGGCCCGGGGCTGGCGGTCAGCGCCAGGGCAGCGATGCTGAAGAGCGCCAGGGTCGAAAGGTCGACCACCCGCCTAGAACGCCTTGTCGGTCAGAAACTTCAGGAAGGTCGTGAGGTCGGGCCTGGCCTTGGTCTTCTCGCAGTAGGCGGTGAACTCGGCCGGCGTCACATCGACCATCTTCACGGCATGCCGGCGCGCCTTCCAGTCGGCCATCTTCTTGGCCTCGCGGAAGTGCCACTCCTCGTAGCTGCAGGACGGGTAGTGACGAACGAGTTTCTGGAAGGCCTCGTGATCCGAGGCGGATTTGACTCGGGCGAAATATTGGACCGTCATCGTGCCTTCAGTTCAATCCGTAAAGACGCGCCACGTTGTCGTGGACGATCTTCTTCTGCACGCTGTCGGAGAAGCCGGCAAGGTTTTCGCGCAGGGTCTCGCGTGACTTCGGCCAGATGCAGTCAGGATGCGGATAATCCGCGCCCCAGATGATGTTGTCCTCGCCGATCAGAGGCACGATCGGTTCGAGATACTTGTCCTGCTGGTAGGTGACGTAGCCCTGGCGGCGGAAATAATCCGACGGCTTCATCTTGAAGCCGAGCGCGCGGGCGCGGTCGTGATACTCGGTATCCAGCCGGTCGAACACGTAGGGCAGCCAGGTCACGCCCGATTCACCCAGCACGAAGTTGAAGTCGGGATACTTCTCGCAGGCGCCCGAGGCGAGCAGCGAGACCAGCACCTCCATCGTGTCGAGCTGGAACAGCGCCGAGCGCACCAGCCGGTGCTGGATGGCGTATTGCTTCTCCATCTCTGGCGTGTCGGGCGCGCGCACGTTCTTGAAGCCGGTCGAATGGAAGGAGATCGGGAACTTGCACTCCGCCGCCGCCTCCCACAGCGCGTACCAGGCGTGATGGTAGAGCGGCAGGCCCATGCGCTTGAAGGCGAGGTCGCCGCCCTTCAGACCCATCCTGGCGCAGCGCCGCACCTCGGCCGCGGCAGCAGCGGGATCGGTGTTGGGAATGATGGCCAGCGGAAAGACGCGGTTGGGATCGGCGCGGCGGGCGAAGTCGGCGGCCCAGTCGTTGTACCGGGCATTGGCCCAGACGCGCAGTTCGGCATCGTCGATCAGGTCGTTGATCATCAGGCAGCCGTAAATGATCTCCTTCTCGAGGCCGTCACGGTCGAGATCGGCGATGCGCAGCTCCGGCGTGGTCGGGCGCGGCTTGGCGCCGGGGTAGCTGTCCCATTCGAAGCCCGCCTCTTTCATCTCGTCGACATGGCCGAACGAGCCCTTGGTGTACGGCAGGAAGCCGGGGCCGACGCCGTTCCACATGCCGCGGTCCTTGTCGTCGACGAACCAGTGCTGGCCGTCGTTGCGCTCTTCCACGCGTGGCGCGTTCTGCTTCCATTTGGCCGGCGCCTGCGACGACCAGAGATCGGCCGGGCAGTAGGTGAGATCGATGTGGTTGTCGCCGGAAATCAGCTTGTGGTGCATGGCGCGGCTCCGCAGGTTCGGAAGGCGTTAAGCTTGCACTGACGGCGGAAATGGTACGGGGCCATTGCTGGCAGCGCCACGGTGATTTTCCGCTGAGCGGGTCGGCCTTTCACCACTTGCCGTCGACCGCCTGGCGCACCGTCTCGTAGATCAGCCGGTTGCCGGCCGGGGTGAAGTGCACGTCTCCCTTGATGTAGTAGCGGCGCATGGTGGCATCGGCGGGCTCCTTGAAGAACGGCGCAAAGGCGTCGACAAAGCGCACGCCGCGCGCCGCCGACCAGTCGCGCCAGTGGCGGACTTGTAGGCTGTCGCGATCCTTGGCCACGACGTTGTCGGGCCAGGGATAGACCACCAGGGTCACCCGGCACTCCCATTCGCGGCAGAGCCCGACCAGCTTGTCGAGGTTGGCGCCGGCAAGCTCGAGACCGCGCCAACCCCAGCTCTCCAGCAGCTTCTGGTCGAACGGCCAGCGCCCCCGGTCGTGGCCGAGCGACCTGTCCCAGGTGAACGAGGCGCTGATATAGGTGTCGTAGAGCAGCCGCGCCGTCGTGAAGTGCCGGACCAGCCACTGCTTCGGATCTCTATCCCAGTTCTCGCGCGAGGGTTCGGGCTTCGACTTGAAGAGCACTTTGCCGTCGGGCCCCTCGCGATAGATGTTGGCTTCGTCTTCGATGTCGGAGAGATCGAGGAAGACGTAGATTTCGCTGGGCTTGCGGCCGATCTTGTCGGCGGCGGCCTCGACCTTCCGCCAGTAGATGATCGGGCTGTAGGACGACACGCCGAGGTTCCACACCGCCTTGTTCTGCCGGGCGGCGTCGCAGGCCATCAGGCCAACAAAACTCTGCTCGTAGCTCGAGCCGATCGCCTCGACGAAGGAATCGCCGATGACGAAGATCGCGGGCCACGCCTTCTCGGCCTCGCCCGGCCCGCAGGTTCCGGTGCGGAAGCCGTGCTTGTCGGACTTCCAGGGATAGATGATGCGGCCCCAGACGCGCGTCATGTCGTGGCCCGGGAAGATGTCGTGGTGATGGTCGGCGTGGATGTAGGCGCGGAGGTTGCCGGCTTCGGCGGCGTCGCGATCGGTGTTGATCACCCCGGGCAGGAGCGTGGCGGTGACGATGGCATCGAGGAGAAGCGTGATGGCGCCGATCGACAGCACCGTGCCGACGATACGAAAAGCCTTCCTCATGACGGATATTGCCGCCCGAGTTCCATCGCGTTCTCTCCCCCGCTCGGTCTATCCTAGCGCGGGAAAACAAAGAGGGTAGCCGTGACCTTGCCGTTGGAAGGCATACGCGTGATCGAGGTGGGCCAAGCCCTGGCCGGGCCGTTGGCCGGCGTGCTTTTGGCCGACATGGGCGCCGACGTGATCAAGATCGAGAAGCCCGACGGCGGCGACGATGCGCGCATCTGGGGTCCTCCGTTCGGGCCGGACGGCGTGACCTCGCTCTACTTCTACAGCCAGAACCGCAACAAGCGCTCGGTCTCGCTCGACCTCAAGTCGGCTGACGACATCGACAAGCTCCACAAGCTCTGCGAGACGGCCGACATCCTGATCCAGAACCTGCGGCCGGGCGTGGTCGACGAGATCGGCATCGGCCCGGAGGCGATGCTGAAGCGACATCCGCGCCTGATCTATTGCTCGATCTGGGCGTTCGGCTACCAGGGGCCGCTCAAGATGAAGCCGGGTTTCGATCCGCTGCTGCAGGCCTATGGCGGCATGATGTCGGTCACCGGCCGGGCGGAGGATCCGCCGACCTTCTGCGGCGCCTCGATCAACGACAAGGCGACCGGCATGTTCTGCACCATCGGCGCGCTGGCGGCGCTGCGGCTGCGCGACAAGACGGGCAAGGGCTGCCTGGTCGACACCTCGCTGTTCGATTCGGCGGTCCACTGGGTCGAGGGCCAAGTCAACAACTACATCGCGAGCGGCGCCGTCCCCAAGCGGCACGGCACCGGCGGCGCGGTGATCGTGCCCTACCAGACCTTCGACACCGCCGACGGCAAGCCGCTCTGCCTGGCGCCCGGCAACGACCGGCTGTGGGCGCGCTGCGCCCAGGCGCTGGGCCATCCCGAATGGCAGACCGACCCCAAGTACGCCAAGAGCGCGGCGCGCGTGAAAAACAAGGACGAGCTGCTGCCGATGATCACCCAGGCGATGCTGCGAAAGTCGCGCGCCGACTGGATCGAGGCCTTCGAAAAGGCGGGCGTGCCCTGCGCCGCCGTCAACGACATCAGCGAGCTCGCCAACACGCCGCAGTTCGCCGCTTCCGAGATCGTGCAGGAGCTGCCGGGCGGCGGCCCCAAGGTGGTCGGCCTGCCGATCACCTTCGATCGTGTCCGTCCACGCTCGGCGCGGCCGTCACCTAATTTAGGCGAACATACGGACGAGGTGCTGACCGCCCTCCTCCGTCATCCCGACCGGAGCCGAGCGTAGCGAGGCGGAGTGGAGGGACCTGTTCATATGCGGCCAACGAAGAAGAGGTCCCTCCACTCCGCTTCGCTCCGGTCGGGATGACGGTTTTTAGGCCGCCACCACCGGCTCGTGGCCGACGATTGTCGTGCGGTGCATGACGCGCCGCTCGTTGGGATCGTGCGGGGTGACCGCATGCACGGTGCAGCGGTTGTCCCACATCAGCACGTCGTGCGGCTCCCATTCGTGCCGGTACATGTATTTCGGCTGGGCGGCGAAGGCTGACAGCTCCTCGATCAGCCGGCGCGCGGGTCCGTCTTCCAGGCCCTCGACGGCGTCGTTGTAGATCGAGCTGATGTAAAGGCACTTGCGGCCGGTGACGGGATGCTTGCGCACCATGGGATGCCACACCGGCGGCATGGCAGCCTTCTCCTTGTCGGTCGGCGGCGGCGAGCCGACCAGCCGGCTCAGCATGCTGAAATCGTGCCGCGCCTTGCGACCCTCGACCTGGCGCTTCAGGTTTTCCGGCAGCTCGTCGTAGACCATGTACATGTTGATGAACTGCGTGATGCCGCCGGTGCGGCTGATCTCGATGCCGTGCAGCAGCGAGCCCATGGAGGGCACCGGCCGATAGCTCGAATCGGTGTGCCATTGCTGCGACGAGGAGAGCTGCTTCTGCCCAGGGTCGCTCGGCTTCAGGAGGTGGTTCTGCTCATCGACGTTGGACACCAGGAAGATCTCGCGTACCCGGTCCGAGCGCAGATGCAGCGAGGTCTGGTGGAAGATCTCCGCTTCGCCGAAGTTGCGGGTGAAGTCGACATGCTCCTGGTCGGTGATCCGCTGGTCGGGGAACACCACGACCAGATGCTTCATCCAGGCGTCGTGGACCTCTTTCACCGTCTCGGCATCGACCGGCTTCGTCATGTCGACGCCGCGGATCTCGGCGCCCAGGGCGGGGTGTCGTGGCTTGACCGTGATCGCCATCGTTTCCTCCTCAACTGTTCTTGATGTCGTAGCGCAGCCAGAGCGCGTCGTCCTCCAGCCTCTCGCAGCTCTTCAACGTCATGGCCGTGACTGGCGCGGTCGGGCCGGTCATCTCGGTCTCCGAATCGAACACGTAGGGTCCGCCTCTGGCGCCGTCGACGGTCGGCACGATCGCGAGGCTGAGCTCATCCAAAAGGCCGGCGCGCAGGAACGAGCCGTTGACCTTGCCGCCACCCTCGATCAGCAGGCGCTTGATGCCGAGCTCCTCGCTCAGGATCTCCAGCAAGAGCGTCAGGTCGAGCTTCGTCTTGCCGGCGAAGACATAGGACACGCCTTCTCCGCGCAACGCCTCGAGATGCGAATCCGGGACCTGCTCGGTCAGCACGACCACGATGGGATCGCCGCCGATGTCGGAGCGGCCCCAGGCGATCTTGCCCTGGGCGTCGATCACGATGCCCCAGACCTTGGCGCCTTTGGTCGCGAACCAGGATGTGCGCGGCCAGGTCTGGCTGGCCGGCTTCGCGGGATAGGCATCGCGCTTGGCGAATTCCCGGCCGGTCACGCGCCCGACGAGCCAGGCATCGCCCTCCAGCTTGTCATGCAGGACCTCGAACAGGTTGCCCGACTTCTCGCGCGCCGGCCGCTGGCGGCTTTGCCAGGTGCGCCCATCGACGCTCGAGACCATGTGGCAGATGACATAAGGCTTCATGGTCCGGCGAGGCTATCAAGGACAGCCAGCCGCTGCATCCGGGCGGTGCGCGCACAGCGGAACAGGTCTTGCTTGACCGGCTCTGCCTCGCCTGGAGAACATCGGTCCGGGGCAGACTGAAGGGGGCCTAAAATGCGTCACGTGTCGCGTCGCACCGTTCTTCTGTCGGCGTTGGCGGCACCCGCGGTGGCGCGGGCGCAGAGCGACTTTCCCAACCGCAGCATCCGGCTGGTGATCCCCTGGCCGCCGGGCGCGTCGGCCGACGCCTTCCTGCGCAGCATCGCCGACCAGGCGGGCAAGCGGCTCGGCCAGACCGTGGTGCCCGACAACAAGCCCGGCGCCAACGGGACCTTCGGCGCCATCGCGCTGAAGGATGCCAAGCCCGACGGCTATACGCTGGCGCAAATCCACACCGGCGTCGTGCGCGCCCAGCTCATGGCCGAGCAGCCCACCTACGACGCGCAGACCGACTTCACCTACATCATCCAGCTCTCCGGCTCGGCGCACGGCATCGTCGTGCGCGCCGACAGCCCCTACAAGACGCTCGAGGACCTGGTCGCCGCCGCCAAGGCCAATCCCGGCAAGCTGAACTACGGCACGTTCGGTCCCTCTTCGGTCCAGAACATGACGATGGTCGATCTGCAGCAGCGGCTGGGCATCGAGCTGACGCATGTGCCCTATCGCGGCGGCAGCGAGCTCTACCAGGGCCTTTTAGGAAACCAGATCGACATCATTGCCGACGCCAGCGGCTGGATCCCGCTGGTGCAGAGCGGCCAGTTCCGCCTGCTCGTCGTGTGGGGGTCCAACCGCATGAAACTCTTTCCCGAAGTGCGGACCTTCAAGGAAGCCGGCATCGACCTGGTGGTGAACTCGCCCTACGGCATCGGCGGGCCCAAGGGCATGGACCCGGCCATCGTGAAAAAGCTCCACGACGCCTTCAAGGAAGCGCTGTTCGACGCGGCCACCCAGGCCGTCATGGAGAAGTTCAGCATGCCCACGCTCTATCTCGACGGCGCAGGCTACGCCGCCGCCTACAAGGAGCTGGAAGGCGTCGAGCGCGCGAACCTCAAGCGCGTCGGCATGCTGGGCAAGAGCTAGCCGGCCTTTTCGACCTCTCCGCCGGCGTCGACCCAGCCCTTGAAGCCGCCGAGGTTCAGCACCTTGGCATAGCCCATGTCCTTCAGCGTCTTGCCGACCAGCGCTGAGCGCCCGCCCGAGGCGCAGTAGGCCACCACCGTCTTGGAACGGTCGAACGCCTTGTCGTGCATGGCCGAGGCGGGATCGGCGCGGAACTCGACCAGGCCGCGCGGCACGGCGACGGCGCCCGGCACCTTGCCGGAAGCCGTGACCTCAGGCGGCTCGCGCACGTCGAGGAACAGCACGTCGGCCTTGCCGACCAGTTTCTTCGCCTCGTCGGGGCTGATGCGCGGTACCGCAGCGTTCGCCTCATCGAGCATCGATTGGACGGTCTTCATGGAATCCTCCGTCAGTGAGCCAGCAGGAGCGGGATCGGGCAGGCGGCGATCACCTTGGCGGTGGCGCCGCCCAGCCCCAGAAAGTTGGACAGTTCGCCATGTCCATAGGCGCCCATTACCAGAAGATCTGCCCTCTTGTCCTTGGCATAGCCGAGCAGTGCCCGGCCGCGGCCACGACCGCTCAGCGCGTGGAATTTTGCCGTATCGACGGTGGCCGTGATGCCGCGGCGGCCGAGATTGCGCAACAGCAGCGGGGCTGCAACCTCGTCGGGCTCGGCATCGGCCACCAGCAGGGTCACCTTGGTGGCTTTGGCGAGAAAGGGTAGCGCCGAGCCGACGGCGCGCGCGGCCTGGCTGCTGCCGTTCCAGGCGACGACGACCGAGGCGATCGGTCCCGCTTTCAGATCGGGCGGCGCGATCACCACCGGGCGGACGCAGTCGTAGATCGCCGCCTTGACCGTGTCGGGCGAGATGTTCTCGTCGTCGGCGCCCGGCCGGCCGATCACCACCAGGCTGGCGAACCGCCCGCTGCGGACCAGTTCGTCGCGCGTCATGGTCTGATCGCCTGTGAAGATGGCGCCCTTCAGCGGCGCCAGCAGCTCCAGGAAGGCGCGCTGTGATTCCAGCGCCCGCGCCTTCACCCGGTCATCGGACAGCCGCGAGAGGAACGGCATCGATTGCACGGTGATGTCGGACTCGTGCTCATGATGCTCGGCGAAATGCACGGCATCGACGGTGCCCTCGAACAGTGCGGCGATTCGCGCGGCCAGGCGAAACGACATGACGGCATCCGGGCCGCCTTCGGAAACCGCAAGAATGGATTTGTACACGCTCCCCGTCCCCTTCGACACGTCCTACGACTACTGCCATTGCCCGAGAGCTTTTTCCATGGGACGATGCTTTGCTCGGATGCTGGGGAGCGTGGCGGGCCGTGGGTGTGGTCCGGGAATAGTATGCAGTTCAGTGGGTTGCGGCCGTCCGTCGTGTGGGATGGCGTTACCCTGAAGCGCCTGGCGCTTCTGGGGAGCTTGGGATTTGTCGCATTGTCGGCGGGCACCGCGCAGGCGGTCGACGCCACCTGGATCGGTCCCGGCGTCTCGTGGACGACGCCCGGCAACTGGTCGGGGGGCACCCAGCCGGACGGTACCGCCACCTTCACCAACAACGGCGCGCCGACGGCGATCACCATAACGAACACCACCGCCATCGACACGATGGAGTTCACGGCGGCGGCGCCTGCCTACTCCTTCACCGTGACCAACGGTGCGACCTTTACGATCAACAATGCGGTCAATACCAGTTCGGGGTCCCCGCCGACCTTCGCGGTCAACGCAGGCGCGACGCTGACCGTCGGCGACGCCGCTGATGTCGCCATGGGCACGCTTGCCAACGGATCATCCGGCGGCGGCACCGTCGTCATCGGCCCCACCAGCCTCGCCGCCTTCCTGACCCTCACCCCGACCACCAGCACGACCTTCTCGGGTTCGTTCTCGGGCGCGGGCTCGCTCGAGCTTTCCAACACCTCGACGACGCTCACCCTCACCGGCGCCAGCACCGGCGGCAACATCGGCACGATCGGCGGCGACCTCACGCTGTGCAACTGCTTCGGTGGTGGGCTCACGATCGACGGCGGTTCGCTCACCGTGAACGGCCTTGGCCAGGGCGTCTTCGTCAACGGAGGTACGCTCTCGGTGGTGAATGGCGGCAGGCTGCAGGACAATCTCGATCTCCTGGTATCGAGCGCCATGGTCATCTCCGGGTCCGGCTCGTCGGCCACGGTGGCCGGCTTCACCGGAGTCGGCATCTTCGCCGCAGGCACTCTCACCATCAGCAATGGCGGCACACTCAACAGCCAAACCGGCGCCGAGATCGATGGCTTCTTCGGTACGCCCGGCGTCACGGTGACGGGCGCCGGATCGGCCTGGACGGTTGGCGGCGCCGGCCTTGCAGTCGGCGGCGGCTCCACCAGCGGAGCGGGGACGCTCACCGTCGCCAATGGCGGCCAGGTGAACGTCACAGGTACCGTCGGCGTGGGCGATCAGACGACAGGCACGTCGTTCATGACCGTCACGGGGGCGGGCTCAACGGTGACCGCCAGCAACAGGCTTTTGATCGGTCAGACCTCGGTCGCCATCGGCACGGTCACCATCGCTGACGGCGGCATGGTGAGCGCCGGCACTCGCACCAGGATCGGCCTCGGCAGCACGCTCAATCTCGGCGTGGGTGGCCTCAGCGGTGCGCTCGTCACCCCGCTGATCGACAATGAGGGCGCGATTGTCGCCAACTTCACCGATACGCTCACCATCGCCGCGAACATCTCGGGCACCGGGACGCTCAGCAAGGCGGGCGCGGGCACCCTGATCCTCTCTGGAACCAACAGCTATTCGGGCGGCACGACGGTGACCGGCGGCCTGGTCAACTTCGTGGTCGGTGGTCTCGGCACCGGCACGATCACCGTGAACGGCGCCGGTCTGCAATGGGCGGCGGGCAACACGTCCGACATCTCCGCGCAGCTCGCGGCGATCGGATCGGGCGGCGCCACCTTCGATACCAACGGCAACAACGTGAGCTTCGCCACGACCCTGACGGGCAGCGGCGGCCTCACCAAGGCGGGCAGCGGCACCCTGACCTTGGCAGGCGCCAGCTACAGCGGCGCCACCAACGTCAACGGCGGTACGCTTCAGGCGGGTGCCGCGAATGTCTTCGCCTCGTCGAGCGCCGTCACGGTCGCGAGCGGCGCGACGCTCGCCTTCAACGGCTTCAATCAGACCCTCGCCTCGCTCGCCGGGGCGGGCTCGGTGACGATGGGCGCGGGCAGCATGGCGGTGGGCGGCAACAACGCCAGCACGACCTTCTCCGGCACGATCAGCGGCTCGGGCGGCCTGACCAAGAACGGCACCGGTGCGCTGACGCTGAGCGGCGCCAACACCTATACCGGACTCACCACCGTCAACACCGGCACGCTGATCGTGAACGGCATCATCGCCGGCGCGGTGACGGTGAACAGCGGTGGTCAGCTGGACGGCACCGGGCGGATCGGCGCCCTGGTGAGCAACGGCGGCATCATCGCCCCCGGCAACTCGATCGGTACGCTGAACGTCAACGGCAACCTCACCCTGAACGGCGGCACCTATCAAGTCGAGGTCAACGCCGCGGGCCAGAACGATCGCGTCAATGTCGCCGGCAGCGCGACCCTGAACGGCGGCACCGTCCAGGTGCTGGCCCAGTCGGGAAGCTACGCCCGCAACACCACATACACGATCCTCAATGCGACCAGCGGCCTGAGCGGCGCCTTCTCGGGCGTGACCAGCAACTTCGCCTTCCTGACGCCGTCGCTGTCGTACGACGCCAACAACGTCTACCTGCTGCTGTTCCAGTCGGCGAGCGCCTTCGCAGCAGGTGCCCAGACGGCCAACCAGTATGCCGTCGGCACGGTGCTCGACCAGGTCAACACCACGGCGACGGGCGACCTCAACACCGTCCTGAACGCATTGAGCGCCCTCAGCACGCAGCAGGGACCGACAGCGCTGAACGCCATCAGCGGCCAGCAGTATGCCGACTTCGGCACGACCAACATCCAGAGTGGCTACCTGTTCACCAATGTTGTCGGCCAGCAGATGGCGGCAGCGCGCGGTGGCGCGAGCGGCGGCCAGCGCCAGGCGCTGGCGCAGGCCTGCGAGATCGAGGCGTGCGACGGCGCGAGCCCGTGGAGCGTCTGGGCAAGCGCGCTGGGCGGACTGGGTTCGGTGGCGGGCAACGGCAACAGCTCGACGCTCACCTACAATTTCGGCGGCACGGCGGCCGGCATCGACTATCGCCTCGATCCGCGCTTCCTGGTCGGCCTCGGTGCGGGCTACGCCGCGGGCAACCAGTGGGTCGACAGCTTCATGGGCCGCGGCTGGACCGACATGGTGAGCGTCATCGGCTACGGCTCGTTCACGAATGCCGGCTTCTATGCCGATGCGCTGGCGGGCTACGCCTGGTCGGGCAACCAGATGCAGCGGCAGATCCAGTTCCCCGGCCTGCAGCGCACCGCCAACGGCAGCACCGGCGCCAACCAGTTCCTGGGCCAGATCGAGACCGGCTATCGCATCGGCCTCTACGCACCCGCGGCGGCGAGCGTGACGCCGTTCGCGCGCCTGCAGGGCTCGACGGTGACGCAGAACGCCTTCTCGGAATGGGGCGCCAATTCGCTCAATCTCAACGTGGCGCAGCAGACGACCAACTCGCTGCGCACGGTGTTCGGCGCCAACCTCGCCGGCGCCGTCCCGCTCGGCAGCGAGCGCAGCCTCGCGCTCGACCTGCGCCTGGGCTGGCTGCACGAGTATGCCGACACCGGCCGGCCGATGACGGCGGCCTTCGCCGGGGCGCCGTCCAACGCCTTCACCGTCTATGGCGCCACGCCGCAGCGCGATGCCGCGGTGATCGGCTTCTCCGCCGGCACCACCATCGCCGAGACAACACAGCTCTACCTGCGTTACGACGGCGAGGTCAGTACGGGATCGAGCAACCACACGCTCAATCTCGGCCTGCGCATCTCCTGGTAGTGACCTCGACAGGGCCGCCCGCCGCCCCTAGCCTGCCCATCATGAGCCTTGCCGACGTCGAGCGTTTCTCGAAGGCATCGCCTGTCGTGGCCAGCCTGCTGGCAGAAGGGCGGACGGACAGCCTGAAGGCTGCCGTCAGCATCGCCGCGGCGTGCGGCTTTCATTTCACGGTCGAGGAAGCGCGGACCTTCTTCTCCAGCCAACCCACAGCCGCGGTCCGGCACCTCACCGACGAGCAGCTCGAGAAGGTGACCGGAGGGCTGGGCTCGGGCGAACCTTCATAAGCCTCCCCATCGTCTTGCGATGGGGAGGTGTCCGCGAAGCGGACGGAGGGGTCATGAGCATCAGTGATGGTGCTCATGACCCCTCCGTCGGCGTAAGACGCCGACACCTCCCCAGCGAAGCTGGGGAGGAAGGTCTACAGCAGCTGGCGTCGGGCGAGGCGGTGGAAGGCGCCGCGCTTGGCCAAAAGCTCGTCGTAGCGGCCGGTCTCGACGATGCGGCCTGCCTCCAGGACGATGATGCGATCGGCGTCACGGATGGTGCTCAGCCGATGGGCGACGATGATGCGGGTGGCGTTCATGCGCTCGATGCTGCGCTGGACGGTCGCCTGCGTGCGGTTGTCGAGCGCGCTTGTCGCCTCGTCGAAGAACAACAGGCGCGGCTTGTTGACCAGGGCGCGGGCGATGATCACGCGCTGACGCTGGCCGCCCGAGATCTGGCCGCCGCCGTCGGTGACGGCGCTGTCGAGCCCCATCGGCATGTTGGCGATGTCGGCCTCCAGCCCCGCCAGCCGGACGGCGTCGAGGACCTGATCGCGCGACAGCGGCGAGGAGCCCGCGATGTTCTCGTGCAGGCTGCCGGGAAACAGGGTCGAGCTCTCGAGCACGGTGCCGATCTGACGCCGCACCAGCCTGAGATCGAGATCCTTGAGGTCCTTGTCGTCGTAGGAAATGCTGCCGCGCGTCGGCGCTTCGAGCCCGAGCAGCAGGCGGAGCAGCGACGACTTGCCCGAGCCCGAGGGCCCGACGATGGCGATGCTCTCGCCCGGCCTGACGTGGAAGTCGACGCCCTCCAGCACCCACGGCCCGTCGTCGCAATAGCGGAACCACAGGTCGCGCACCGTGATGGCGCCGCTCAGCGGGCCGGGATCGGTGCGGTGCTGCTCGACCTCGAGCGGTGCCGCGAGGATGGGACGCAGCCGGGAGAAGATCGGCAGGACGTCGATCGAACTGTTCACGGCATTGGCGAGACTCATGATCGCAGCCGTGAACTGGCCGAAGGCGGCGTTGAACGCGGCGAAGGCCCCGACATCGATCAGGTTGTCGCCGCCGGCGGCGATGCCGAAGATGCCGATGGCGCCGACGAACGGCAGGCTCGAGGCGGCGACCGCCTGCAGGGCGTTGGCGCGCAGCGCCCCGGCGGCGCTGCGCCGCTGATGGGCAAAGGCGGTCGACCAGCGCGTGAAAGCGCGCAGCTCGGCGGCGGCGACGCGCAGCTTGGCGATGCCGCCGATCAGCTCGATCAGAAGGCCCGAGACGATGCCCATATGGGTGAAGACCTGCTGCTGCTTGCGTTTCTGGACGCGACCGATCGCGAACAGAAGCCCGCCTGCCACGAAGGCATAGCCGACGGCGAACAGCGTGAGCGCGCCGTCGTAGATCAGCATGATCGCCAGGCTGGCCAGCGAGAAAACGCCACCGATCACCGCATTGACCGACTGGCCGGTCAGGATGCGGCGCATGGTGTCGACGCCGAGGATGCGCCATGTCAGGTCGCCGGTCAGGTACTGGCGGAAGAACGACAGGCGCAGCCTGAGCACGCGGTCCCAGACGGCGGCCTGCAGGCGCTGGTCGAGCTGGGTGCCGAGGCGGACCAGCGACATCGCCCGCGCCATCTGAAAGCCCGTGCCACCCACCGCGGCAGCGATCAGCAGCAGCAGCATGTCGCTCAGTAGCGTGTAACGCCCCTCGGGGATGGCTGTCCCCAGGATCGCACCGGTGGCGACCGGCATCAGCAGCGCCACCGCCGCAGCGGCGGCCGAGGCGATCAGCAGCCGACGAATGTCGCCGCGCACGCCGTAGGTCGAGAAGCGCCAGATGTCGCGGCCGCTGGGTTTGTCGGGCAGCGGCGCATAGAGCATGTAGCCCATGGGCCTGAGGCCTGCCGCCAGGGTCGCGTCGACCGCCGTCTCGCCGAGCGTCTCGGGATCGACGACGTGCCAGCGCCGTCCGCGACACACCATGGCGAGCGGCCCGCCGGTCTTGTCCTGGACGGCGATGAAAGGCGGGCCCTGCCTCAGCCACCAGTCCCCGGTGAGCGTGATCTCGCGGAAGCCGAAGCCGCTGGCAACGGCATAGGCCTTCAACCGCTCGAACAGGGGCGCATGCACCCGGTCGTGCAGCGGCGTCCTGAGCTCGAAGCCTTCGGCGTCGGCCAGCACCCCGAGCACGCCGGGCAGCGGATCCTGGCCAGGACGGGCGACCAGGATGGGCGCCGTCGGGCGAAACAGGACGACGTCGCGCAAGCCCTTCAGCGCATGCGCGGCCCGTACCTCATCGATCTCCCGCGTCTGCTGCCAGCGCTGACGGCGGTTGGCATCGCGCTTGGTCAGGGCGACAGAGATGCGCCGCGCAATCGGCAGCGAGGCCTCCCCCAGCATGGCGGGCGAGGACCGGGCCAGCAGGGTCGCGGTGTCGATCGCCAACACGTCGTTGTCGGCCGTGATCTCGGCGCGGATCTGGTTGGCGAGAACGAGGCGCGTCGTGGCAGGCGATGCCTCGGCGCCGCCGCCGGTGGGATAGCGCAGGATCGGCGCTGCCGATTCGAGCCAGAGAATCTGCCGCGCGGTCACGCAGGCACGGGCGGCAAAGGCGCGGCTGTCGCCCTGCGCCAGCGGTTCGGTGTCGGCATCGCCGTGGGGCATTCCCGGCGCGCCGAGCAGCGCCTCGTACCACGCGTCGATGGCAGCGGCGTCGGGGGCCGCATTGGCGATCAGAGGCTTCGGCGAGGGTGGCCCCTGCTCGTGCAGCATGAAGCGGACACCCGGCGCCGCCAGCGCAAAGACGGCCGCGCCTTCGGACAGGCCGGCGAGGAACTGGTACGGCCCCGGATTGTCCGACCCGTCGAGGACGACCGCATAGAGTCGCGCCGCACGCACCAGCCTTCCGGGCGCGCCGAGGACGCCAAGGTCGAACGGACCCGGCGGTCCGGACGTCGAGGCCGGCGCGTTCATGCGTCGGCCTCGGCCGAGATCAGCCGGGCATAGGGACCGCCCGCCGCCACCATGTCGGCGTGGGTGCCGCGCTCGACGATGCGGCCGCGCTCGAGCACGATGATCTCGTCGCAGTCGCGAATCGTGCTGAGGCGATGGGCGATCAGCACGCAGGTCATGCCGCGCCGTCGCACCGCGCTCAGGATCTTGTCCTCGCTCTCGGCATCGAGGCTGCTGGTTGCCTCGTCGAGCACCAGCACCGCCGGCTCCTGCACCAACGCCCGGGCGATCTCGATGCGCTGGCGCTGGCCGCCATTCAGATTGCGCCCGCCTTCCTCGATGACGCCGTCGATATCACCCGAGAGATGCTTCACGACATCGCCGAGGCCTGCATCGTGCACCGCGGCAAGCAGGGTGCGATGGGTAATCGTCTCGTCCCACAACGCGATGTTGTCGCGCAGCGTGCCATGGAACAGGCAGATATCCTGGTCGACCGAGGAGACGATATGGGCAAGCCGATCGCGGCCCCACTCGGCGAGCGTATGGCCGTCGATGCGAATCTCGCCGCTGCGCGGCGTATAGAGGCCGGTGATGAGCTTGCCCAGGGTCGACTTGCCGCTGCCCGAATCGCCGACCAGCGCCACCCACTGGCCGGGCGCGACCTCGATGGACACATCGTCGAGCAGCGGCGGCTCGAGCGGGTTGTAGCCGAAGGTCACGCCTTTCAGCGACAGGCGGCCGGCGGCGAAGGTCTCGACCGGCGTCGATGCCTCGGAGAAGCGCCAGTCGCGCTTGTATTGCAGCACGTCGTCGAGCCGGGTGATGTCGGCCGAGGCCTGCTGCACCTTGGCGGCCGTGCCGACCATCTGGGCGATCGGCACCGAAAAGCTCAGCACCAGGCCCTGGAAGGCGACCAGTTCGCCGACGCTCAGCGTGCCCGCGACCACCTGCACGGCGCCGACGCCCAGCACCGCGGCGGTGGTCAGGCTCGACACCAGGGGCGGCAGCAGGTTGGAGGCCTGCTGATAGACCGCGAGCTTCTGCTCGGAGTTCATCGCGCGCGCATGGTGGCCGGTCCACTTGGCGAAGAAGTCGCTCTCGGTGCCGGTGGCCTTCAGCGTCTCGATGGATTGCAGGCCGACGACCGAGACGGCGTACAGCTTGCCCATCTCGGTCTGCAGGCGCAGCACGACGTCCTGCAGCACGCGCTGCATCAACGTCAGCAGCCCGACATTGAGCGCGGCCCCGCCGATGGCGATGGCCGCCAGCGTGGGGTCGTAGAGCAGCATGACGATGCCGAGGACCGAGGCGGTGAAGCAGGTCGCCGCCGCCTGGCCGCAATCGCGCGCCAGCAGCCGGGCGACCCGGTCGTTGGAATCGATGCGGTTGGCGAGGTCGCCGGCGAAGCGCTGATTGAAGAACTCCACCGGCAGGCGAAGCACATGCCAGGTGAACCGCGCCGACTCCTCCAGCGCCAGCTTGAGCTCCAGCCGCAGCAGCGCCATCTGCTGCACGGCCGACAACGCGACCTGCAGCACGAACATGACGGCGAGCCCGACCAGCAGCGGGCTCAGCCAACCTTCGAAGCGCTTGACCAGGATGTCGTCGACGAAAGCCTTGGTCGCACCCGGCAGGACGAGCCCCGGGATGACCATCATCAGGCTCAGCCAGGCGATGATGGCGAGGCCCACGTGGCAGCCGGACAAGCGGTGGCCCAACTGGGCCAACAGGCCGACCGACACGCCGCCGGGCTTGAACTCGGGGCCAGGGGCGAAATGCAGCACGACGCCGGTGAAGCTCTGGCCGAACTCCTCTCGGCCGATGCGGCGTGGGCCGGTCGCCGGGTCGTTCAGGAAGACCTCGCTATCCGAGGCGCCCTCGAGCACGAGGAAATGGTTAAAACCCCAATGGACGATGACCGGAAAGGGGCCGGCCAGGACCTCGTCGAACTCGAGACGGTGGCCCTCGGCGTCGAGGCCGTAGCGGCGCGCCGCACGCACGATGCTGGAGGCCTTGCTGCCGTCGCGCGAGACGCCGCAGGCGACGCGCAGCTCCTCGAGCGACACGCGTCGCCCGAAATGGGCGAGGATGATGGCCAGCGCGGCGGGACCGCACTCGGTGAGCTCCATCTGCAGGATGGTCGGCGTGCGGACACGGTTTCGGCGGTCGAGTCCGAGCATGCGTCGAACCCAGGAGATCATCCTTCGAGGCCGAGCAGGTGCCGCATGGCGGGGATGACGAGGGAAATAGGCGCCTGGCGCTCGACGATGACGTCGACCGCCACGCGCGTGCCCCGCGTCACCGAATAGGGCGGGCCGCGACCGCCCCACCAGGCGAAGCCGCTCGGCGTCTGCTTGTCGAGGACCACCCCGATCTTGGCCAGCAGTGGCGCGGAAGTGCCCATCAGCACGTCGGTGAGCTGCGGGTTGCGCAGGATGGCGTTGAGCTCGGCCTTGGACACACCAAGCTCGGTGATCGACAACACGCGGCCGCGCATCGCCCCATGCTCCTCCCGCCTGACGCTGGACGGGTGCACATGGACGTCCAAGCCGGTCGTGATGCGCTTGGCCATGTTGTTGTCGAAGACGGCGACGACCTCGAAGGCTTCGGGCACCACCCGGCCGATGGTGGCGATGATGGTGCCGGGCGCCACCACGTCGCCCTGGCCGACGCGGATCTCCTCGATGCGCCCGGCGACGGGCGCTTTCACCATCGAGCCGAGGCTGACCTCGACGCTGAGCCGTGACGCCTCGGCCTGCAGCGCATCGATGTGCTCCTGCTTCTGGCGCTCGAGCTCGGCGATGTTCCCGCGCTTGGCGCCAGCCAGCTCCTCGACTTCGATGGTGCGCGCCCGGGCGTTGGCGATGTCGAGCATCGTCCGGTCATGGTCGGCGCGGGCCTGGGCGACCTCGAGACGGCTGATGATGCCGCGGCTGAACAGCGATTCGTCGGCTGTAAGCATGTCCTGCAGACCCTTGGCGCGCACCTGCCCCGCCGTGATCTGCTCCTCGGCCACCGCCTTCTGCCGCTGCAGCATGATGTCGACCTGGCGGAGTTCCAGCTCATTCGCCTTCTTGAACTGGTCCAGATCGACCCGCAGCACGGCCAGCCGCGTGTCCAGGCTGTCGAGCTGGGTCTGCAGTGCCACCTGCTGGACGCGGGCCACGTCGGTGTCGACATCGACCATGTCGCCGCGCTTGACTAAAAGCTCGATGATCGGTCCGGCAACGATCGGCTGCACCGTATGGGCCGCCTTGCCGTCGGCCAGCAGCACGCCTTGGCCGATGACACGCGTCGGCACGGAGCCGAACAGCCCCCAGATCAGGCCGGCGGCGACGATGACGGTGAGCGACGCCACCATCATGCGCATCGCCGGCGGAATGAGAACGATGCGCTCGGTGAGCTGATCGGACGAGCGCAGGCGCCGCAGCGCCTCGCTCCGGAAGACGATGCCCGATGAATCGGGTGTGGATGGTTTCTGCTCGGCCATGGTAGCCCCCGCTGGACCGATAGCCTCCCCTCAACCCGGCGCCATCTACGACGGGTTGTACGGTCATCATGGCCGCCAGTCGGGGGCGGCTGCCATTGCCATTTGCGCATAGCAAGGGGCGCTACGGCGGAATGGTGCAGTGCCATGGAAACAAAACGGGGACGCGCAACCGCTTTGCCTCACCCTGAGGAGCGGCCGCAGGCCACGTCTCGAAGGGTGGCCTCAGTCGTGTTGTTGCCCACCCTTCGAGACGCCGCGCTGCGCGCGGCTCCTCAGGGTGAGGTCAAGTGGTTCACCACACGCCGAAGAAGATCCCGTGCTTCTTGTGCGTGGCCGTGCGCGCCTCGACGTAGGCGTCGTCGACCGTAACGCGCGTCTTGCGGGCCTTCAGCCAGGCGGCCATGCGCTCCTCCATCTCGCGGCGGATTGGGGCGTGGGCGCTGTCGGCGCCGAGGTCGCGCAGCTCTTTCGGGTCGTTGACCAAATCAAACAGCATCGGCCGGAAATCCTGCCACCAGACGTACTTCCAGCGGTCGGTGCGCACCATGATGGCACGGCAGTCGCGCGGGCCGCGCTTCAGGATCTTGCGCGCTTCGCGGAATGAGTAATCGAGCTCGGAGAACACCGCGTCGCGCCAGTGCTCGACCTTGCCGCCACGCAGCAAGGGCAATAGGGAGCGGCCCTCGACCAGGTGGTCGTTTGCAGGCTGTTCCAATGCAGCAAGGCAGGTCGGCACGACATCGACCGCTTCGACGAAGCGCTCGTCGACCGTGCCGCGCGTGGCATCCGCCGCAGGATCGGGATCGTAGACGATGAAGGGCACGCGCTGCGCCTCTTCGTAGAACATCTCCTTCTCGCCCAGCCAATGGTCACCCAGGAAGTCACCGTGGTCGGAGGTGAAGACGATCAGTGTGTCGTCGAAGCGGCCAAGCTTCTTCAGGTGATCGAACAGGCGGCCGAGCCAATCGTCGAGCTGCTTGATCAGGCCCATGTAAGCCGGCCGCACGATCTCCGGCGCGTCGGGGCGCTGGAACGACTGAGACTCCTCGTGCTGGCGATAGGCCGCGAGCACGGGATGCTGGTCGACCAATTCGCGCTCGTCGCGATTGATCGGCAGGCAGTCCTTGGCGCCGTACATCTTGTGATAGGGCGCGGGCGCCATGTAGGGCCAGTGCGGCTTGACGTAGCTGAGATGCAGGAACCACGGCCTCTCGCCCATGTCCTCGACGAAGCGCATGGCCTCGCGCGTCATGTAGGCGGTCTCGGAATGCTCCTCGGCGACGCGCGCCGGCAGGTGCACGTTGCGCATCTGCCAGCCTGACACCGGCCCGTCGGGACCGTCGGCCGAGATCACGTAGTCGCTCCACGGATCGTCGGAGTTGTAGCCCTGCTGACGGAGATAGGCGGCATAGCCGCTCTCCTCGCCGGGCGGCGAATGGCCGTCGTAGCGGTCAAGCTCCTCGAAGCGCCCGGCGCGCATCAGGGCCGCGATCGCCGAGCCGCCTCCGATGCCGTAGCGCTCCAGACCGTCGAGGTCGGGCAGCACGTGCGTCTTGCCAGCCAGCGCGACGCGGATGCCGGCCGGCAGCAGATAGTCGCCGATGGTCTTTTCGCGCAGGCTGAGCGGCACACGGTTCCAGGTGGCGCCGTGCGAGAACATGTAGCGGCCGGTGTAGTAGCTCATGCGCGAGGGACCGCAGACACCCGACTGCACGTAGGCGCGCGGAAACAGCACGCCCTTGGCCGCCAGCGAATCGATGGCGGGCGTCTTGAGATGCGGATGGCCGGCGCACGACAGGTGATCGGCGCGCAGCTGGTCGCACATGATGAACAGGATATTCTTGACCTTGCCCACGCGCCTCTCCTCAGGCTGCCCGCCGCAGTGGCCGCTTCTTTCGAATACTCGAGACCCGAAGACTAAGCCCATCGCGCTTCTGCAGATAGCCGATGACGCCGAACAAGTTGCGTGCCTGCGGATTCCCACGCGGCCCAAACATGCGGATCAGGCTTTTAGGTGGCGTACCCAGCGCGCGGCCTAATTTTTCAAAGCCTTCGGTCGCCTTGATATAGTCGCGCAGGATGGTCTTGCCGGTCTCGACGTCGCCCGCCAGCATCGTCTCTATCGCTTCCTTGATGAGTGCTTCACGGAACGCCGGATCGGACACGATGTAGTCGTCGATCAGCTCCCGCACGCTGCCGGTAAGCGGCGGCCGCTTTGTCCTACGGTTGCGGATCATCCTGCACCTCGCTTGCGTCTCTTGTAATCGGCCCAATAGGCTTGCGCCGTCGCAATGTCGCGTTGCTGGCGAGCCTTGCTGCCGCCAGCCAGCAGAATGATCAGGGCATCGCCGTCGCGACCGAAATAAAGTCGATAGCCAGGCCCGAAGTCGAGCCTTCATTCCAGAACACCGCCACCGACACTCTTCACGTCGGACAGGTTGCCGAGCGAGAGCTGGACCAGCGCCTTCGTCACGCGCGCACGCGTCACCGCATCCAGCTCGTCGAGCCATCGCCGCAACGGGCGACGACCGGCGGAATCGAGATAGTCGCGGAGTTCGATCACGCACGAGATTGGTAACGTATCTGTTACCTAGCGTCAATACGGTTCGCCTGGCTTATCGGCGAGAAAAGCCGTGCTACGGTCAAATCATGACTTCGACCCCGTCCATCCGCGATGTCCTCGATTTCTGGTTCCTGCCGCTCGACCATCCCGACCACGGCAAGCCGCGCGACATCTGGTGGGACGGCCCGCCCGAGTTCGACGCCGAGATCCGCAAGCGTTTTTCGCCTTCCTTCGAGCGGGCGATCGAGGGCGGCCTGGATCACTGGCGCCAGTCGCCTGACGGCGGGCTGGCGCTGATCGTTCTGTGCGACCAGTTCCCACGCAACATGCACCGCCGCTCGGCACACGCCTTTGCCGGCGGCCCCAAGGCGATGGAGACGGCGCGGCTGGCGCTGGCAAGGGTCTATCCGGCGGCCTTCAACGCCACCCTGCGGGCATTCTTCTACATGCCGTTCCAGCACAGCGAATCGCTGGACGATCAGGAGATGTGCTGTGCGCTGTTCGCTCCGTTCAACGATCCCGAGATGACGAAGATCGCCGTCGAGCATCGCGACATCATCGCCCGCTTCGGCCGCTTCCCGCATCGCAACGACGCACTGGGGCGTGTCTGCACGGACGAAGAGCTGGAGTACCTCAAGGACGCTAACCGGTTCGGGCAGTGACCTCGCGATACAGCGCCGCCACATCCGCGCCGAAGCAGCAGAAGACGACTCGCTCGACGCTGCCTTTGTGTGCCTTCACTTCGCGCACGGCGATTTCAGTCGCAGGTTCCTTGGGATAGCCATAGACGCCTGTAGAGATCGCGGGGAAGGCGATGCTCTTCAGCCTATGCTGCTCCGCAAGCGCCAGGCTGTTGCGATAGCAGCGTGCCAGCAAATCAGGCTCGCCGGCCGTGCCGCCGCGCCAGACCGGCCCGACGGTATGGATCACGTGCCGTGCCTTCAGCCGGTATCCCCTGGTGATCCTGGCTTCGCCGGTCGGACAGCCGCCGAGCGTGCGGCATTCGGCCAAAAGCTCAGGACCGGCGGCGCGATGGATGGCGCCGTCGACGCCACCGCCGCCCAAAAGGCTTTCGTTCGCTGCGTTGACGATGGCATCGACGTCGAGGCGCGTGATGTCGCCTTCGACGATGTCGATGCGAGGCATGGCCTTACCAGTAACGAACCGGACCGGTGTCGAGGTGGACGAAGCCCGAGCGCGGATAGAAGCCGACGCCGCCCATGTTGAGCGAGTAGGCGGCCTGACGCATCTGGAACACCGGCACGCCCGGGAAGCGGACGTCCATGGCGTTGCCGTTCATGTGCTGGCTGTCGCGCGCCACGCCGCGGCTGACGCTGGCCAGCCAGGCGTTGGTCGAGGGCGAGCGATAGGCCGACAGCACCTCGATCGAGCCGCCGTAGCCCACGATGTGCGCGGTGTGCCACAGCACGTCGAACAGCAGCGGGTCCATTTCCGTCTGCGCATTGTCCCGCGAGTCGCGCAGGAATTGGTTGAGCTGGTCGAGCGCCTTGCGATGGTAGGCGCCGTTCGACCAGTAAGTGACCGTCAGCACTTCCTGGGTGTTGAAGTTGACCAGGCTGAGCGAGCGCGGGCTCGTCGTGTCGAGCACCGGCGGCGGGCCGGACGGTGCGGGTGCAAAACCGCCATAGCGCGAGCCGCGCAAGGTCTCGGGCTTGGTCGTGCGTTGTTGCGGCTGCTGCGCCTGACGCGCCGGCGGCCGGACGACGTTGGGTTGGTTGGTGGGCTGGCTGGCAACGGCGGCGGTCTTCTTGACCGCTGGGTTAGCGCTCGACCCGCGGATGACCTGGGGAGTAGCCGTACCGGTGGTGTTGGATTGGGCGAAGCTTGGGCCGGTGACAGCCAGCACGGCGGCAAGACTCAACACAAAGCTGCGCATCCCCCGCCCTCGCTGTTGCATTTTTGTCACGATTCTCCTTATCAGAGACCGATTCGTGACACAAAGCGAAATTCGGGATCGCGCGCCAAAGCGAGGCCGATGACTTCACCAATCATGCAGAGTGTTGGCCCCTCGAGCGCAACGCGCCGCGCCTGCTGCTCGATGGTGGCGAGCGTGCCGACGACTCGCCGTTCCTGATTGGTCGTGCCGTTCTCGATCAACGCGACGGGTGTCGACGAGGGCAATCCATGCTCGACCAAGCGTGCGGCGATGATCGGCAAGGTCTCAGCGCCCATGTAGACGACGACGGTCTGGCGCGGCCGCGCCAGCATCGGCCAGTCGAGCGCGACGGTGCCGTCCTTGAGCTGGCCGGTGACGAAGATGCAGGCCTGCGCATGGTCGCGATGGGTGAGCGGGATCGCGGCCGACGCAGCACATCCCAGCGCCGCGGTGATGCCGGGCACGACCTCGACGGCGATACCGGCGCGCACCAGCGCCTCGATCTCCTCGCCGCCGCGGCCGAACACCAGTGGATCGCCGCCCTTCAGCCGCACCACGCTGTTGCCGGCGCGCGCCAGGGAGACAAGTCGCTGGTTGATCTCCTGTTGCGTCGAGCCGTGATCGGCGCGCCGCTTGCCGACGAAGATGCGTTCGGCATCGCGCCGCGCCATCGCCAGCACCTCGGGCGAGACCAGACGGTCGTAGACGATGACGTCGGCACGCTGCAGCAGGCGATGGGCCTTCATGGTGAGAAGGTCGGGATCGCCGGGACCGGCGCCCACCAGATGGACCATGCCGGCCGGTGCATTCTCGTTGCGCGTCGAATCGAGCAGCCGGATCAGTTCGCGGCGAGCGGCGATCTCGTCGCCGGCCAGCGCCAGCTCGCCGATGCGGCCGGCGAACACGCGGTCCCAGAAGCGACGGCGGTCGCGCGAGTTCTCGAGCGTGCGGCGCACCTGAGCGCGGAAGATCTCGGCAAAGCGCGCCAGCCGGCCGATCGCCGCCGGCAGGGCACGCTCGATCTCGGCGCGAATGCGGCGCGCCAGCGCAGGCGCAGCGCCGCCGGTCGAGATGGCGATGGTGATGGGCGCGCGATCGACGATCGCCGGCATGATGAAGCTGGAGAGACGCGGTCGGTCGACGACGTTGACCGGAAGGCTGCGCTGCTGGGCGGCGTGCGACACGCGCGCGGCCAGCGCCTCGTCGTCGGTCGCCACGATCACCAGCGCCATGCCCGAAAGGTCGTCGTCATCGAAGCGACGGCCGGCCCACGAGATGCGCGCCTCGGCGATCAATTGGGCGATGTCGCCCACCACCGTGTCGGCGATCAGGCTGATGCGCGCCCCGGCCGACAGCAGCAGCTCGACCTTGCGCGCCGCCGGCTCGCCGCCGCCGACCACGAGCACGGGGCGATCCTGCAGGGCGAGGAAGATGGGAAAGGTCTGCATCGTTACGCCGCCTGCCGTGGCCGCGCCGCACGCAGCAGGGCGCGGATCTCGGGCCGACAGGAGCCGCAGCTCGTCCCGGCCTTGGTGACGGCGCCGACGGCGTCGAGCGTCATGGCGCCATTGGCGATCGCGGTCTGCACCGAAGCACAGGACACGCCGAGGCAGGCGCAGATCTCGCCGCCCCGATCCGCGGCATCGCCGCCGTGCAGCAGGACTTGCCGCTGCTCACTGTCGAGCTGGGCCATCGCCATGAACGGCGCCAGCCGGTCGCGGGCGGTTTCGTCGTGCGCCTTGCCGATTCTCATGACCGCTTCGAGCCGACCGTCGCTGATGACGGCCCCCAGCGCATCCTCGCCGTCTGCCCACGGGCCTGGATTGGCCGTACGCATCGCGGCCGACAGCGCGCGGCGCGCCGAGGCCAAAGGTTGCTCGCCCGCCAGCAGGTAGGCGTGGCATCCGGCGCCCCTGATACGCGCCCAGTAGGTGACCTCGGGCAGCATTATCGGCCTGCGAGCGAGAATCGTGCCATGCCACTGAACGGCGACCCGGCGGACCTCGACCGGCGTGTGCTTGAGCTCGGGCTGGCCGGAAATGGGATCGACCGCGGGATTGACGGCGGCATTGATGCGGCCGGCCCGCGAGAGCTGCGCCGTCCAGTGCATGGGCGCGAAGGCCTCACCCTGGCGCAGTGCCGTCGAGAGATGCACACGCAGTGCGGCGCGACCCCAGGCGCTGGTCACTTCGGCGATGTCACCGTCCTGCAACCCGCGCTGCGCGGCATCGATGGCGTTGAGCTCGATGGTCGGCTCGGGGCGATGGCCGGCGAGCCGCGGCGACTTCGCCGTGCGCGTCATGGTGTGCCACTGGTCGCGCACGCGGCCGGTGTTCAGTCGGATCGGCCATTCATTGCTGGGGGCGTGAAGGGGTTCGCGCGCGGCCGTGGCGATGAAACGGGCGCGCCCGTCGGAATGGAAGAAGCCGCCGTCGGCGAAGAACCGGGTCTTGGTCGCAGGCGAGCCCTTGGCCGCCGGCCAGACGAAGGGTTTCAGCGAGTCATAGGCGCCGTCATCGATGTCGGCATAGGCGCCGATATTGAAGTCGCGCTGGCCTTCGTTCTCGAAGGCCGAGAGGCTGGCATGCTCACGGAAGATGTCGGCGACGCCCCTCCAGGCGAATTCCTCGCCATGGCCCAGGCGGCGCGCGACCTCGGCGATGATCCACCAGTCCTGGCGCGCCTCGCCGGGCGGCGGCAGGAACGGACGCTGGCGCGAGATGCCACGCTCGGAGTTGGTGACGGTGCCGTTCTTCTCCGCCCAGGCAAGTGCGGGCAGGCGGACGCGGCAGGCATCGACGGTGTCCGACGCGCGCACCGCTTCGGAGACGACGGAGAGCTCGCAGGCGGCGAGTGCGGCACGCACGGCGTCGGCGTTGGGCAAGCTGGCGACGGGATTGGTCGCCATGATCCACACCGCCTTGACGCGGCCGGCACGCACCGCCTCGAACAGCTCGACGGCCTTCAGGCCGGCCTTGCGGGGCACGCGGTTGGTGTTCCAGAAGCGGCCGACGCGACCGACATCGTCCAAGGCGAAGTCCATGTGCGCGGCCAGCGTGTTGGACAGTGCGCCCACTTCGCGGCCGCCCATGGCGTTGGGCTGGCCAGTGATCGAGAACGGCCCCGTGCCCGGCCGGCCGATGCGGCCGGTCAGCAGATGGCAGTTGATCAGCGCATTGACCTTGTCGACGCCGGCGCTCGACTGGTTCACGCCCTGGGAATAGAGCGTGACGGTCTTCTCAGTCCTGGCGAACCAGTCGAAGAAGGTCTCCAGGTCGGCCTTGGGCAGGTCGCACTGGGCGACGTCACTGGCGCGCGCGGCGATCAGGGCGTCGTCCATGCCGACCGTGTGCTTGTCGACGAAGCGCTTGGCCGTGGCGCCGCGGCGCTGCAGCTCGGCCAGCAGCGCATTGAACAGGGCAACGTCGCTGCCGGGCCGCAGGCCGAGGTGCAGGTCGGCGATATCGCAGGTCTCGGTGCGGCGCGGGTCGACGACGACGATGCGCATGGCCGGCCGCGCCCGCTTGGCCGCCTCCAGGCGCTGAAACAGCACGGGATGGCACCAGGCGAGATTGCTGCCGACCAGCACGACGAGGTCGGCCTGCTCGAAGTCCTCATAGAGGCCGGGCACGGTGTCGCTGCCGAAAGCGCGCTTGTGGCCAGCCACCGACGAGGCCATGCAAAGCCGCGAGTTGGTGTCGATGTTGGCGGTGCCGATGAAGCCCTTGATGAGCTTGTTGGCGGCGTAATAGTCCTCGGTCAGGAGCTGGCCGGAGACGTAGAAGGCGACGGCATCGGGGCCGTGGCGTGTGACGATCTCACGGAAGCCGTCGGCCACGGTGTCGAGCGCGGTGTCCCACGACACGCGGCGACCATCGACCTCGGGATGGAGCAGCCGGTCTTCCAGCGACAGCGTCTCGCCCAGCGCGGCGCCCTTGGAACAGATGCGCCCGCGATTGGCCGGATGATCGGGATCGCCGACGACATCGGCGCCGCCCTTGCCGTCCGGCGTGATCTTTAGGCCGCAGCCAACGCCGCAATAGGGGCAGGTCGTGCGGATCATATGGGAGCGCGGGCCTCTGGCCCGCTCATGATCATGATGCGGGCCAGAGGCCCGCGCTCCCGACTAGTAAACATCGCGCTGATACCGGCCAGCCTTGGCGAGGGCGTCGAGCCAGGCCTTCGCCTGCTCCGCGCTCTTTCCGCCCTGCTCGACAGCGATCGCGAGCAGCGTGTCCTCGACGTCCTTGGCCATGCGCTTGGCGTCGCCGCAGACATAGAAGTGCGCGCCGTCCTCCAGCCATTGCCAGAGCTCGGCGGCAGCCTCCTGCATGCGGTTCTGGACGTAGATCTTCTCCGCCTGGTCGCGCGAGAAGGCGAGGTCGAGACGGTGCAGCACGCCGCGGCGCTGCCAGTCCATGATCTGGTCCTCGTAGAGGAAGTCGGCCGAGCGCTTCTGGTCGCCGAAGAACAGCCAGTTCCTTCCCTTTGCGCCGCGCGCCTCGCGCTCCTCGAGGAAGGCGCGGAACGGCGCGATGCCGGTGCCCGGGCCAACCATGATCGCCGCCGCGCTGTCGTCGGCCGGCGGGCCAAAACCGTGGCTCTTCTGCACGAAGATCGGGATGACGTCGCCCGGCTTCGCAAAGTCGGCGAGATAGCAGGAGCCGATGCCGTGGCGCTGGCGCTCGTTGCTGTCCCAGCGCACGGCCGACACGGTGAGATGCACTTCGCGCGGATGCGCCTTGGACGACGAGGCGATCGAATAGAGGCGCGGCTGCAGGCGATCGAGCGACTTCAGCAGGCCCGGCAGCGATGGCATCACCGACGGAAACGCCATCAGGAGGTCGAGCAGGTCGGCCTCGGCCAGCTCGGCCGGCCCCTCGCCGCGGGCCAGCGCCTGCAACTTCAGCGCTTCCTCGCCATCGAAGGCGCGGGTGGCCAGGAACTCCATGCATTCGTCGCTGGGTCGAGCGATGTCGACCTTGCTTAAAAGGACCTGGCGCAGCGGCAGGGCGTCGCCATCGAAGGCCACCATCTCCTCGCCGGTGGCGCCGACGCGATCGAGCACGGCCTGCACCAGCTGCGGGTTCTTGCGGGCGAAGACGCCGAGGCTGTCGCCTGCCTCGTAGGTAAGGTCGGTGGACGACAGGTCGAACACGACGTGGCGCACGTCCTTGCCCGAGCCCGGCCGGTTGAGCGGATGGGCATCGACCAAAGTGGCAAGTGCCGGCCGGTCGCGCGAGCCGACGGGTGCGGCCGACTTCGCGGCTGGTACCGCCGGCGCGCCGTCGCGCTGCGGTTCCAGGGCGGCCAAAAGCTCCTTCAGCTTGCGCTGGGTCTCCTTGCCGCCCGGCACACAGCGGCCCATGTCGGCCTCGCCGCCCGACCACACAGCCTCGGCATAGGTCTGGCAGAGATAGCCGCACTGGCCGCAATCGAGCTGGGCCATGGCGGCCATGAGCTGGCGCTCGGGCTTGGCGCCCTTGGCGAGCTCCAGCCGCTCGGGCATCGCCAGCGACGCGTCGTGCCAGGGGAAGTCCTCGTCAGGCTCGGCGGCGGCGTCGGTGTGGCCCACTGCCTCGCCGCTCACGCCAAGGTAGGCGGCGAAGAAGCCGTTCAGCCAGGCGCGCTGCTCGGTCGAGAACGGCGCGGTCTCGGGGATGATCGACGGGACGGGCGTGATGGCGTTCATGCCACGAGCTCGGCGGGCGCGCGGTCGGCAAGGTCGCGCAGGACGGCAACCTCGTGGCGGCGCGTGAATTCGAAAAAGGACTCGGTCGGCACCGCGCGATGGGCGAGCCAGGCGGCCAGCAGTCTCTCGAGCAGCGGCGGCAGGTCGTCGAACGCGACCGACTTCGCGTATTCGCGTGCCATCGCCTGCTCGGCGGTCGAGGCGGCGCCACCGCCGATATAGACGTGATAGCCCTCGACGCTGTCCTCGCCGCGATCGACCTTGGCGGCTAAAAGGCCGATGTCGCCGACATAGTGCTGGGCGCAGGAATGGTGGCAGCCGGTGAGATGGACGTTGATCGGCAGGTCGACCGCCACGCGTGCCTCGAGATAGTCGGCGAGCCTCAGCGCATGGCCCTTGGTGTTCGAGGCGGCGAACTTGCAGCCGGCATTGCCGGTGCAGGCGACCAGGCCGCGGCGGATGGCGCTCGCCTCGATGCCCAGGCCCAGCGCGTTGATGGCGGCTATGCAGATGCCGACATCGCGGTCGGCGACGTCGGAGATCAGGAGGTTCTGCCACACGGTCAGCCGGATGGTGCCGCTGCCGAAGCGCTCCGAGATCTCGGCCAGGCCGCGCATCTGCTCCGACGTCAGCCGGCCGACCGGCAAGACCAGCCCGAGATAGTTGCGGCCGGCCTGCTTCTGGCGGTGCGCGCCGATATGGCCGTGCTTGTCGGCCATCGGCCGCGGCGCGATCACCGCGCCGGCGGCGCGGCGCAGCGGCTTTCCGTATTGCTTCTCGACCTCGGCCACGAAGGCGTCGCGGCCCATGCGGTCGAGCACGTATTTCAGGCGCGCCTTCTGGCGGTTGGTGCGATCGCCGTGCGCCACGAAGGCGCGCACGACGGCGGCCGCCACGGCCACGCACTCGTCGGGCTTGAGCAGGATGCCGGTCTCGAAGGCGAAATCGAGATGGCCGGTGATGCCGCCGAGCTGCAGGTGGAAATAGATGCCGGGCTCGATGCCATCGGTGACCCGGCAGGCGACGAAGCCGATGTCGTTGGTGTCCTCGAGGGTCGGCACGCGCCCGCCGCCGTCGAAGGCGATGTTGAACTTGCGCGGCAGGCCGTACATCTCGCGGTGATCGAGGATGTAGTGGTGCATGGCGCTGCACAGCGGCCGGGTGTCGAAAAGCTCTTGCGGGTCGATGCCCGCGGTCGAGCTGCCGGTGATGTTGCGGATGTTGTCGGCGCCCGAGCCGCGCGCGGTGAGGCCGAGCGCCTGCACCGCGTTCAACAGGTCGATCGCGTGCGCCGCGCCGATCTCGCGGATCTGCAGGTTGGCGCGCGTGGTCACATCGGCGTAGCCGCCGCCCCAGGCATCGGCTGCCTCGGCGAGGCCGCGGAACTGCCAGGCGCTTAAAATGCCGTTGGGGATGCGCAGGCGGCACATGAAGGAGTCCTGGGCCGGCGCGACATAGAACAGGCCCTGATACTTGGTCAGGAAGACGTCCATGCCCTTGGGGAACTGCCCCGCCTTGGCGCGACCCGCGACTTCGTCCATGCGGTCCAGGGGATGACGCTGGCGCTTGGCGGTCTCCTCGGCGACCAGCTTGCCGCCGGCCGCGAGCGCGCGGTCCTGGGCGGCGGTCTGCAGGGCATCGAGGTTCGACGGCGCAGCCGCGGCAGCGCTGCGGTTGGTCAGCTTGTCGGCGGCCTTGCGGGCCTCCAGGCCGCTGACGAACCCTTGCAGCCACTGTTTCTGCTGGTCGTCGAACTCGGTCATGCCGTCCTCAGGCAGCGCGGGCCGGCACGCGATGCCGGGCGTAGAGGAATTCCAGCACGGCCGCGCGGCAGCGGGCGTACTCGGCGTCGGTCGCGAGCTCGAGCCGGCGGCGCGGCCGCGCCAGGGGCACCTTCAGGATCTCGCCGATGGTGGCCGACGGACCGTTGGTCATCATGACCACGCGGTCCGACAGCAGCACCGCCTCGTCGACGTCGTGGGTGATCATCATCACCGTGTTGCCGAGGCGGGCATGGATCTCCATGACGCTGTCCTGCAGATGGGCGCGGGTCAGCGCGTCCAGCGCGCCGAACGGCTCATCCATCAAGAGCACCTTGGGCTGCATGGCGAGCGCGCGGGCGATGCCGACGCGCTGCTTCATGCCGCCGGAGACCTCGTGCGGGCGCTTGTCCTTCGCTTGCGCCATCTGGACGAGTTCGAGATTGTGCATCACCCAGTCGTGGCGCTCGGCCTTGGTCTTGGACGAGCCGAACACCTTGTCGACCGCGATCGCGACGTTGCCGTAGACGGTGAGCCAGGGCAGCAGGGAATGGTTCTGGAAGACGATGGCGCGGTCGGGCCCGGGCTCGTCGACGACCTTGCCTTCGAGGAAGACCTCGCCGGTGGTCGAGGTCAGAAGCCCGCCCAGGATGTTGAGCAAGGTCGACTTGCCGCAGCCGGAGTGGCCGATCAGGGAGACGAACTCGCCCTGGTCGATGGTGAGGTTGACGTCGCGCAGCACTTCCGTCGCCATCTGGCCGCGGCGGAAGCTCATGCCGATCTGCTCGAACTTGAGGTAGCTCTTGTCCATGGTCCGCCTCCTACTGAGCTGCGACGCCGTGGGAGACGAAATGGCCGACGGTGGCGATCAGCTTGTCGAGCAGGAAGCCGACGATGCCGATGTAGACCAGGGCCACGATGATGTCGCTGATGCGCGAGCTGTTCCAGGCATCCCAGATGAAGAAGCCGATGCCGACGCCGCCGATCAGCATCTCGGCCGCGACGATGGCGAGCCAGGAGAGGCCGACGCCGATGCGCAGGCCGGTGAAGATGTAGGGCACGGTCGCGGGCAGCGTGATCTTGTAGAACACTTCCCACCAGGAGAGCCGGATGACCGCGGCGACGTTGCGATAGTCCTGCGGGATGTTCCGGACGCCCACCGACGTGTTGATGATGATCGGCCAGATCGAGGTGATGAAGATCACGAACAGGGCCGAGGGATGCGAATCGCGGAAGCCTGCCAGCGACAGCGGCAGCCAGGCGAGCGGCGGCACGGTGCGCAGGACCTGGAAGATCGGATCGAGGCCGCGCATCGCCCAGGTGCTCTGGCCGATCAGCACGCCGAGCGCGATGCCGACCACGGCGGCGAAGCTGAAGCCAATGGCCACGCGGCCCAGGCTCTTGGAGATCTGCCAGAACGCGCCCTTGTCGATGCCGCCATTGTCGTAGAACGGGTCGACGATGAAATCCCAGGCGTCGGCCACGACCTTCGACGGCGGCGGCAGGCGCGCGCCGGGCTCGGAACACAGGAGCTGCCAGACGAACAGCGTGATCGCGAGCACGATCAGCGGCGGCAGGATGACCTGGACCAGATGCCGCGCGGTCTCGCCCACGCGCTCCAGCATCGGCCGCATCGGCGGCCGGAAGGGCATGATCTCCGCCGACCGCACCGGCGCGTCGGGCACCGGCATGTCGGCCGTGACGGCGACCGCGGTCGCCTTGTTCGCGACTGCCATCACGCCACCTTCTTGATCTGCAGGCTGGCCAGGTAGCCCTTGGGATCGGCCGGATCGAACACCTTGCCGTCGAAGAAGGTCTCCTTGCCGCGCGAGGTGCCGGCCGGCATGTCCTTGGCGGCGACGCCGATCGCCTTGGCGGCCTCGCGCCACAGATCCTCGCGGTTGACCTTGGCGATGATCGCCTTGGTGTCGAGATCGGCGGCCATCATGCCCCAGCGCTGGTTCTCGGTGAGGAACCACAGCTCGTGGCTCTGGAACGGATAGGAGGCGTGGTCGCGCCAGAACTTCATCGACAGGTCGCGGTTGTCGATCTTCCGGCCGTCGCCGTAGTTCACCTTGCCCTCGATGCGGTTGATGATGTCGGCCGGCGGGCAGTTGAACCACTGCCGCTTGCCGACGATCTCCGACAGCTCCTTGGCGTTCTCGAGCTTGTCGCACCACTGCGCGGCCTCGAGCACGGCCTGCAGCACGGCGAGCGCCGCCTTCGGGTTCTTGTCCGCCCAGTCGGCGCGCACGGCGAGGCTCTTCTCGGGATGGTCCTTCCAGATGTCGCCGGTGGTGCAGGCCGAGTAGCCGATGCCCTGGTTGACGAGCTGCTCGTTCCACGGCTCGCCGACGCAGAAAGCCTCCATGCTGCCGACCTTCATGTTGGCCACCATCTGCGGCGGCGGCACGACGATGGTCGAGACGTCCTTGTCGGGATCGATGCCGCCGGCGGCGAGCCAATAGCGGATCCACATGTCGTGGGTGCCGCCGCGGAAGGTCATGGCGCACTTAACCTCCTTGCCGCCGGCCTTCATCTTGGCGAAGGCCTCCTTGAGCGGCGAGGCATCGGTCTTGGCGCCGGCCGGCATCAGGTCCTTGGCGACCGAGATCGCCTGGCCGTTGGTGTTGAGCCGCGACAGCACGTACATCGGCACCGGCTTGTTCTCGGGCGTCGTGAGGCCGAGCGAGATCTGATAGGGCTTGGGCGTCAGGATGTGCGCGCCGTCGATGCCGCCTGCACTCGAGCCCAGCACGATGTTGTCGCGCGTGGTGCCCCACGAGGCCTGCTTGGCGACGTTGGCATCGGTGATGCCGTACTTGTCGAAGATCTTCTTTTCCTTGGCGATGATCAGCGGCGAGGAATCGGTGAGCGCGATGAAGCCCAAGGTGACCTTGTTGGTCTCCGGTCCGGCGGCCTGGGCGAAGGCGCCCGACGGGAAGGAGGCGCGCATGGACGCCATCAACGCCGCGGTGGCGGTGGCGCCCTTGAGGATGCTGCGTCGTCCGAACTTGGTGGTGGTCATACACGTCTCCTGAAAGAAAGAGCCTCGGTTTTGTCTTGTGTTGTCGAAAGAGGTTCGCCATGGCCGCCGGGCGGCAGGCGATCGGTCGCAGGGCAGTCGACGCCCATCTCGCGCGCGGCGGCGCGGTAGATGTCCGTGCGGTAGACGCGGTCGGCGACGGCCTTGATGTCGATGTCGGCGGGCGCCTGCTTCCAGCGCACCATCTGCGCCAGGAACCAGTCGGCGTGGCTGCGCCACGGGAAGTTGGCGGCATCGCGCTGGAAGACGTGGAAACCCGGCAGCTCGAGCGTGCGCGCCATGACGTCGGCCGGCATGTTGAGATAGCGCGGGCTCGACAGGATGCGCGCGGCCTCGGCGCGGTTGGCGGGCTCGTCGAGCCACAGGCAGGCCTCGATCAGGGCCTTGATCAGCGCCTTCAACGTGTTGGGATTGTTGGCCGCCCAGGATTCGGTGGTGCCCAGCACCTTCTCCGGCATGCCCTTCCAGATGTCGGGGCCGGTGAGCGCGATGCGGCCGATGCCGAGTGCTTCGGACTGCTGGTTCCACGGCTCGCCGACGCAGTAGCCGTCGATCACGCCGCCCGACAGATAGGCAACCGTGTGCGGCGGCGGCACGACGGCGAGGCGGACGTCGCGGTCGGGATCGAGTCCGGCCGACGACAGCCACAGCCGCAGCATGTAGTTCTGCACCGAGTAGGGGAACACCGACGCCAGCACGATGGGCTTGGCGCGAGCGGCTGCCCGCTTGGCGACGACGGCGGCGAGCGCGCGCGCATCAAGCGGCGCGCGGCCGTCGCCGACCAGCTCGGGTGCCGCCTCTTCCATCTCCTGCCACAGGCCCTTGGACAGGGTCAGCGCGTTGCCGTTCACCTGCAGGGTCATGGCGTTGATGAGCGGCACGCTGACGCTGTCGATGCCGAGCGTCAGCGCCAGCGGCAGAGGCGCCAGGATGTGGGAGGCGTCGAGCTTGCCCAACGCCAGCTTGTCGCGGACGTTGGCCCACGAGACTTCGCGGCGGATCTCGACTTCCAGGCCCTGGCGCTCATAGGCGCCCAGCTCCTCGGCCAGCACGATCGGTGCGCAGTCGATGATCGGGATGAACCCGACTTTGATCCTCGCTTGCTCCAGATCGGCCATTCCGTACGCACTCCACAAACGAAAACAGCGTCCCGCTCGGCCGGCAGGCTGCCGACCGCTCAGGACGCCGTTGTCCAATCGACGGACCGCCTTTGGACCGTCTTTAACTCATAAGGAGCCCGCCATTGGGCTCACGCCGATAGAGGGAGCAGCAAGCATGCCAAGCACGCTGCAACGCACTAAGTGATTGAAATATAGAGATTCATAAGGATCGCTCTGTAAAATTGGCTGCCCGCAGGCGATCAGAATTCTGATGCTCGCATGTGCAGCATGATCGATCCACAGGCACGCCTAAGATTTAAGCACTTTTGCGTAAGTCACCATTTCCCGGGCGACTTCGCCGATCCGCTTATTCTGATCCATGGCGAGCTTGCGCAGGAGCTTGTAGGCGGCGTCCTCGCTGAGGCCCTTCTGCTCCATCAGAAGACCCTTGGCGCGCTCTACCGTCTTGCGCTCGACCAGGGACAAGCGGGCGCGGTCGAGCTCCTCGCGCATGGAGTGGTAGCGATTGAAGTGGGCGACGGCGACGTCGACGACCGGACGTACACGGTCCTGCGCCAGCCCTTTCACCACATAGGCCGAAACGCCTGCATCCATTGCGGCCGCAATGGTCGCGGGATCGGAATGGTCGACGAACAGCGCGATCGGCCGCGGCATGAGATCGGTCGTGCGCCGCATGTCCTCGATAGTGTCGCGGCTGGGGCTGTCGATGCTGACGACCACGACGTCGGGCTCGAGCTCGCGCACGCGGGCAATGAGATCCTGCGTACCTTCGAGACGCGCCAGCAGGCGATAGCCCGCGGCCGCCAGGCCCGTCTCCACGATTTCGGCGCGGGCGGGATTGTCGTCGATCAGCAGGACGGAGAGTGGCTTGGTCACGGTTGGCTCGCTGCAGCGCTGGGGCGCAACAACCGTGCCAGCCGGTCAAGGCGTTGTTTCTACTGACTTTCCATCTTCCCAACGGCCCGATTGGACCTTGCCGTCGGCACTTGTGACCTGCCCATAGCCGTTGCGCTTGCCGCCGCGGAAGCCACCTTCGTAGCGCTGGTCGCCCACGGTCTCGACGCCCGGGCCCTCCAGCAGGTCGGCGCGGAACTCACCCGACTGGACGGTCGCGGGCTCGCCGAGCGTGCGGCGCACGCCGAGGCCTTCCAGTCGGCCTGCGACGAAATTGCCCTCGGCGCGATCGACGCCGGGCTTCTCGCGCGACCCCAGTCCGCTTGCCTGGCCGTCGCGCCACTGGCCGGCATAGCGCGTGTCGTCGGCGAAGCGCACGGTGCCGAGGCCGTTCAGGCGATCGTCCTGGAAGTCGCCGGCCTGACGCTCGCCGTTGCTGAGCTCGACGACGCCCAGACCCTGGCGCTTGCCGTCGCTCACTTGGCCGACATAGCTCACGCCGTCATTGCTGAGCCGCTCGGCGTTCGGCAGATCCGGCCGCGCGGCGCGCGCAGCGACGATGCGTGCCTCCCCAGCCATGGCGCGCGCGGCCCGGGCAGCTTCGTCGGCGCGTTCCAGCACCGCCTTCGCCGGCACGGCCGCGCGGGCGGCCTGGTCGATCAAGGCTTGCTTGGACGTATCCGGCGCCGGTGCGGGTGCGGGAGCAGGCCGCGTCACCGGCGGCGTCGGCGTGGGCGTGGGTTGCGATGGCTGTGGCGTGGGCGCAGGCACCGGCGGCGTGACCGGCTGTGCGACCTCGACCGGACGCGGCGTGCTGGAGAACAGCGCCTGCAGCTCGGGCCTGAACCGCCGCTCCAAGACCGTTCCGGCGATGACGATCAGCAGGATGACGACCCATGGCCTCATGCGTCGCCGCCATGACCGGCGCGGCGGTTCCGACGGTGCGACCTCCGGCGGCTCCGCCTCGCGCCTCGCGCCGCCGAGACGCGGCGTGGCACCGGCGCTGCCCAGCCGTTGCGTCGGCGCGTCGGCGACACGGGCAATCGAACGGCCGAACAAGGTGGCCCATTCCTCGACGGTCTGCGGCCGGTCGGTCGGCACGAAGGCCAGCGCCCGATCGATCGCGCCGAGAAACGCCGACTCGAAGCGGCCGGCCTGCGTGATCGAGAGCGGACGATAGGGGTCCGTGCCGACGCGCGCGGCGGCGTCGGGCGGCGGTTGTCCGGCGATGGCGTGATGGAGCACGGCGGCGGCGGAGTAGATGTCGCTCCACGGGCCCTGATTGCCGTCGAGCGCGTATTGCTCGATCGGCGCATATTGCGGCGTGAGCACGCCGGTCAGCGTGCGCGATCGTTCGCCCATCGCCTGGCGCGCCGCGCCGAAGTCGATCAGCACGGGAATGCCGTCGCGACGGATGATGATGTTGGACGGTTTGATGTCGCGATGCAGGAAGCCCTGGGCGTGCACGGCGCTCAGCCCGCCGATCAACCCGTCGGCCAGGCGCTGCACGTCGTCGGTCGCCAGGCGCCCCTCGGGCTGGCGCAGCAGCTCGCCCACGCTCTTGCCGTCCTCGAACTCCATGACGGTGTAGGCCGTGCCGTTGGCCTCGAAGTAGCGCAGCACCGGCACGATGTGCAGATGGCGGAAGCGGGCGAGTGCCCGCGCCTCGTCGAGGAAGCGCTCGCGGCCCCAGGCGAAATCCTCGGCGAAGCGCGCGCCGCGCGGCACCACGTTGCCGTCGCCGCCGCGCACGGCGAACTCGACCGGCAGGTACTCCTTGATGGCGACGAACTTGGCGAGCTGGGTGTCGAAGGCGCGATAGGTGATGCCGAAGCCGCCATGGCCGATCACGGCATCGAGCCGATAGTCGCCGAGCCGTGTGCCGGGGGTCAGGGCCTGGACGTTATCGGAGGACATCGATCGGGATATGGCACGCGCACCTCGCTCCTAGATGCGCGTTCCCGGGCGGGCGCACAAGCGCCCAACGACTTATCGAGCGACGGCGGTGGTGACCGTCGTGCTGGAGATGCGGTTCAGACCGCCCTCACTGAATTGCGGCAGCAATTGCATGACCATGATGAACACGCACAGGCCGATGGCCGTGAGCATGGTTGCAGGTCGTGTGCGCAGAACAGGTGTCGGGCTCTTCGCCCGGCGGTCGTCCGACATGACGGACCCCTCTGAAAAATTGCTTCGTCAAAACCACGGCCAGCAGCCCCGAATATTGGGCCAAGCCGTGAAGACCATAAAACACAGGCTGATCCCATTCAAGAAAAATGTATCAATCACAACAAGTTAGAACGTGAAATGACAATTTCACTGGAACATACAATAGATCGCGGTCCAAGCCCTCGATGGCCACCTCTTATTGTCGCGGGCCCGGCTTCCAATATCTGTCGCGCCATTGCCGTGGAGGCAGAGTAGGATCGCTCATGATGAATGCGTCGCCTCGTCTCGACAACGCACGGACCCTGGTGCTGACCGGTGCAAGCCGCGGCATCGGCCATGCCACGGTGAAGAAATTCAGCGCCGGCGGCTGGCGGGTGATCACCGTATCACGCCAGCCCTTCAGTGCGCTCTGCCCGTGGCCGGGCGGCGACAAGAACCATGTGCAGATCGACCTTGCCGATCCGAACGATGTCGGCCGCGGTATCGAAGAGATCCGCGACCGCCTGGGTGGCGGACGGCTCGATGCGCTGGTGAACAACGCCGCAATCTCGCCCAAGGACGAGACGGGCGGCCGCTTCGGCGCCATCGACACGCCCTTCGACCTGTGGCGGCAGGTATTCAACGTCAATTTCTTCGCCCCGGTGGCGCTGGCGCGTGGCCTCATGCGCGAGCTGTCGGAAGCCCGCGGCTGCGTGGTCAACGTCACGTCGATCGCCGGCAGCCGCGTGCACCCCTTCGCCGGTTCCGCCTATGCGACGTCGAAGGCGGCGCTGGCCGCGCTGACGCGCGAGATGGCGCACGACTTTGGGCCGCGCGGCATTCGCGTCAACGCCATCGCGCCCGGCGAGATCGACACCTCGATCCTGTCGCCCGGCACCGAGAAGATCGTCGAGGAGCAGATCCCGATGCGCCGGCTGGGTACGCCCGATGAAGTGGCGGATGTCATCCACTTCCTGTGCGAGAAAGGCGCGAGCTATGTCAGCGGCGCCGAGATCCAGATCAACGGCGGCCAGCACGTGTAGGAGTAGCCGATGGACACGATTACCAGCATCAAGGGCGAGACCGGACGCGACGCGCGTCGTCGAATCCGCGCAGGCGGCTTCCGGCAGCCGACCTCGGGCATGGCGCCAGGCTACGTGCAGGGCAACCTCGCGATCCTGCCCAAGGAGCTTGCCGCCGACTTCACGCGCTTCTGCGTGCTCAATCCCAAGCCCTGCCCGCTGCTCGGCCAGTCCGAGCCGGGCGATTGGCGCCTGCCGATGCTGGGCGAGGATCTCGACATCCGCACCGACATCCCGCGCTACCGCGTGTGGAAGAAGGGCGAGCTGATCGAGGAGGTCGATGACCTGAAGAAGGTGTGGCGCGACGATCTGGTGTCGTTCGTTCTGGGCTGCTCCTTCTCCTTCGAGGAGGCGCTGATCGACAATGGCCTGGAGATTCGCCACCAGAGCTGCGACGTGAACGTGCCGATGTACCGGACCAACATCCAGTGCACGCCGGCCGGTCCGTTCCACGGGCCGATGGTGGTGTCGATGCGCCCGTTCAAGCCGGCCGACGCGATCCGCGCCGTGCAGGTGACGACGCGCTTTCCCTCGGTGCACGGCGCGCCCGTGCATCTCGGCAAGCCCGAGCTTATAGGCATCAAGGACATCGCCAAGCCGGACTATGGCGACGCCGTGCCGGTGCGCGACGATGAGCTGCCGGTGTTCTGGGCCTGCGGCGTCACCCCGCAATCGGTGGTGGTCACGGTGAAGCCCGAGTTCTGCATCACCCACGCGCCGGGCTACATGCTGGTGACCGACCTTCTGAATTCGCAGCTCGCCGTCCTCTGATGGCGCGCGTCGAGCTCGACGGCCGCCCCTATGACATCGATGACTTGGTAATCGCCGGCTGGACCGGCCGCGATGTCGCGGCGCTGGAACATCATATCGAGGAGCTGAAGGCGATCGGCGTGCAGCCGCCCTCCAAGGTGCCGCTGTACTACCGCGTCGCGGCGAGTCTGTTGACGCAAGCCGAGGCCATCCAAGTGGTGGGCGACGACACGTCGGGCGAGGCCGAGCCGGTTCTGGTCGGCACGGCCGATCGGCTATGGGTCACGGTCGGCGCCGACCATACCGACCGCAAGCTGGAAACCTACGGCGTCGCCCAGTCCAAGCAGGTCTGCGCCAAGGTGATCGGCCGCTCGGCCTGGCGCTTCGAGGAGGTCGAGCCGCACTGGGATCAGCTGATCCTGCGCAGCTTCATCGAGCAAGGCGGCAAGAAGGTCCCGTATCAAGAAGGCCTTTTGGCCAAGATCCGCGCGCCGCGGGACCTCGTCGCCGGCTGGCACAACGGCGACAAGCGCCTGCCGGCCGGCGTCGCCATGTTCTGCGGCACACTGCCGGCGATCGGCGGCATCCGGTCCTCGTCGCGCTTCGACATGGAGATCGAGGATCCGGTGCTGGGCCGCAAACTCGCGCACTCTTACATCGTGCAAACGTTACCCATCGTCTCCTGAGCGACGAAGTCGACAACGGCACGCACGACGACGGGATCGGCCAGCAGACGATTGTGGCCAAGGCCGCGCGTGACCATCAGCTCGGCGCCCGGCAGGACGTGAGCAGTTCTGGCCGATTCGAGGACCGGGACCTGCCGATCGTTCTGGTCGTGGACCAGCAGCAGCGGCAAGTCGACCTTGCCGGCGATGCGGCTGACATCGAAGTCCGCTGCCGGCCGCCCGACATGCGCCTCGACCGAGGCGATGAACGCCTTCCTGCCGCGGTCAGAGAGGCCGACGGCGGAGGCGAAACGATTTAGCTCACGCGTCAGCGACGACGGCGCGGAGATCAGCGCCACTCGGTTCGCACCACCGGTGTGGGCGACGGAATAAAGGCTCATCGCAGCGCCGAGCGAATGGCCGATCACGGCATGGACGGGCGCCAGCTGCGCCAAAGTACGTTCGATCGCGGCGATGAACTTCACGGCCGTCAGGTCGTCGCCGGCCGATTCTCCGTGAGCCGGTACGTCGAGGGCGACGGCGGCGAAGCCACGCTCGACCAGCGCCGCGACGATGGCCGCGAACTGCGCGCGGTTGCCTTCGAAGCCGTGGACCAGCAGCACGCGTGGCCCCTCGCCCCAGCGCCAGGCGACAAGCCCGTCGCCGAGATCGATGCGCTGGTCGGCGAGCGGCAGCGACAGCAACGGCGGCGGCCGCACATGGCGGCGTGGGTTCAACATCATGCGGCGGAAGAACGGCGCCACCAGCGCGGGCGCGACATGGCTGGCGGCGGCAAGAGCGGCGATCGGCAGGGGAAGAGCGGGCATGCCAGAGCTCCAGTTAAGTGCAATTGCACCTAATTGGGCTGCAACGAGGCTCCGCTCAAACGAAGAAGTCTGCGCGTTTACGTAACTTTTCTTCATGCGCATGGCTTCCCTGCAGGTCGGACCTTGCTCGACCGCCGCCGGTAAACGTACGTTCAGCGGACCGGGAGGAGCGGGTTCATGATCAAAGGCGCGTACGACGGCATCACCGTGCTCGACTTCACGCAGGGCGTGGCCGGGCCGCATGCCACGATGCTGCTGGCGCTGCACGGTGCGGACGTCATCAAGATCGAGCCGCCCGAGGGCGATTGGGGCCGCGCGCTGGGCGAGCTCAAGGGCGATCACTGCGCCCACTCCGTCGCCTTCAACCGCGGCAAGCGCTCGATCGCACTCGACCTCAAGTCGGCCGACGGCAAGGCCGTGGTGAACAAGCTGATGGCCAAGGCCAACGTCGTCATCGAAAGTTTCAGGCCGGGCGTGATCGCGCGGCTGGGCTTCGGCTACGAGGACGCCAGGAAGGTCAATCCCAAGGTCGTCTACTGCTCGGTGTCGGGCTTCGGCCAGACCGGGCCCTACAGCAAGCGGCCGACCGTCGACGGGCTGATCCAGGCGTTCAGCGGCATGATGGTGATGAACCGCATGCCCGACGGCACGCCGTGGCGTCAGGGCATGATCGCCGTCGACGTCACGACCGGCCTCTACACCTTCCAGGCGCTGGCGCCGGCGCTGATGCGCCAGCTGCGCTACGGCGAGGGCAGCTACATCGATTCCAGCCTGATGAAGGCGGCGGCGGCCTATCAAGGCGCCAAGCTGATGGAATGGGTGTTTTCCAACGGCACGCCGCCGCCGCTCTACATGCCGGCCGGCAGCTACAAGACCGCCAACGGCTACATCATGCTGAGCGCCATGCGGCCGCACCATTTCCAGGCCCTGTTCGAGCTGATCGGCCGCAAGGACATCGCCGACGATCCCGAGCTGCAGGGCCACGAGGCGCGCATCCGCAACGCCCCGCGCATCATCAAGGCGCTGCAGGAAACCATGCCGTCGAAGACCACCGAGGAATGGATCGCGCTGCTGCAGCCCAAGGAAGTGTTCTGCGAGCGGGTCAACAACTACACCGACTACCTCGAGCACCCGCACGTCAAGGAATCGGGCGCCATCGACTGGATCGAGCAGGACGGCTTCGGCCGCATGCCGGTCGCCAACATCCCGGGCCTGCCACCGGCCTCCGAGCACGATGCCCAGCAGCACGCGCCGCACACCGGCGAGAACGGCCCGGAGATCCTGGAGGAGCTGGGCTACAGCGCCAACGAGATCGACGCCATGTTCTCGTGCGGCGGCGTGCGTGCGCCGGTGCCGTTGGCGAAGGCTGCCGATTAGCTCATACGGACCGCGGGCCTAAAGGCCCGCGGTCCTTAGACCTGAAATCCGTGCGCGAAGGGATCGCGGTCGTCGACGAAGATGGTGTTGATGCCGTGCTGGCGCGCCCAGCCGGCGATCGAGGGCACGATGGCGTCGTGATTGCCGACGCGCGCTGAGCCTTCGACGCGGCCGTCGAACAACGAGCCGATGATGCTCTCGTGGACGAAGTCGTCGCCCGTCGAAAGCTTGCCGTGTGCCGCGAGCTGGGCCATGCGCGCCGAGGTGCCGGTACCGCAGGGGGAGCGGTCGATCGCCTTGTCGCCGTAGAACACCGCGTTGCGGGCATGGGCGCGCGCATCACGTGGCTTGCCCGTCCACATGACGTGGCTCACGCCCTTGATGGTCGGGTTCTCCGGATGCACCGGATGGATCTTGTCGTTGAGCAGGCGGCGCACGATCGGCGAAAGCCGCAGCACGTCGCCCGCCGACATCGATTCGAGGCCGGCAAAATTCTTCTGCGGCTCAAGGATCGCATAGAAGTTGCCGCCATAGGAGATGTCGAACACCAGCTCGCCCATGCCCGGCACGTCGACGGCGATCTCGCTCGCCGCCAGATACGAGGCGACGTTGGTGATGCGGACGCTTTCGACGAAGCGGCCCTGCTGCTCGTAGCGCGCCACAACGCGGCCGGCCGGCGCGTCTATGTTGAGCGTGCCCGGAGTCGCCGGCGCGACCAGCCCGTTTTCGACCGCCATGGTGACGGTGCCGATCGTGCCGTGGCCGCACATCGGCAGGCAGCCGCTCACCTCGATGAACAGGATGCCGACGTCGCAGTCGTCGCGGGTCGGCGGATAGAGCATCGAGCCCGACATCACGTCGTGGCCGCGCGGCTCGAACATCAGCGCCTTGCGGATCCAGTCGTGATTGGCGAGGAAATCGAGCCGCCGCTCGCTCATGGTGGCGCCTTTGAGCAAGGGCGCGCCACCCGACACCAGCCGCACCGGATTGCCGCAGGTATGGCCATCGAGACAGGAGAAGGTATGGACCGACATGTTCAGTGCATCATCACGAAGCGTTCGACCTCGCGCTTGTTCTGCAAGCGTATCACACGCTTCTCCCTGGCGAGACCTTTGAACTCGGTGGCGTATTTCTGCCGGTTCCGGCGATGGGTTTTCAGTGCCCACAGCAGGATCGACTGCCGGCTGAGGAAGGAATTGCGGAAAGTCTCGCGGTTGCCGGTGCCCCAGAGCTCGGTCTTGTTCGCCGCGCGCCGCACCGTGCGACGCACCAGGCGCCACATCACGAGCGGGAGCGGCAGGTCGAGCCAGATCAACGTATCGGCGTTGGGCCATACGAGGTCGCGGACCTGGCCGTAGTTGCCGACCACGATCCAGCCGTCGCCCTTGGTCTCGCGCTCCACCCGGTGGCGGAACAGCTCCAGCGGTACCGGCTGCCAGTCCTTGCCCCAGAACAGCGCGTCGAGCTCGATCACGCGCAGGCCGTTCTGCGCCGCCAGCCGTTCTGCCAGCGTGCTCTTGCCCGATCCCGTTGTGCCGATGACGACAACGCGCCGCACCAAAACCCCCTCGAACTCTGCAAACTGTAGCGCCAAACCGGCAGCCATCGTAGGGTGCGCGGCCCATGTTGGGGGAGCGTTGATGCCGCAGATCCTTTTCAAGAATTTGAACCTGCTCGACCCGCGCTGGAACGAGGCGCGCGGTGGCTACGAGGTGCTGGTCGAGGGCGACACGATCAAGGAAGTGTCGCCGAAGCCGATCAAGGCGGCCAAGGCCAAGGTCGTCGACTGCGGCAAGCGCACCCTGATGCCGGGCCTGATCGACTGCCACGTCCATGTCTTCCTGGTCGAGGTCAACATCCGCAACCTCGAGCACGTGCCCTTGACCCTGCTGACGGCACGGTCGGCCGACTTGATGAAGGGCATGCTCGACCGCGGCTTCACCACGGTGCGCGACACCGGCGGCGCCGACTGGGGCATCAAGACCGCCGTCGATACCGGCCTGATCCCCGGCCCGCGGCTCTTCATCTCCGGCCGGGCGATCGGCCCGACCGGCGGCCACAGCGATTCGCGCCGCCGCACCGACATTTCCGGCGCGCCCTGCGGCTGCTGCAACGCCATGGTCTATTGCATGGCGATCGCCGACGGCGCCGACGAAGTGCGCAAGCTGGTGCGCGAGCAGATGCGCCAGGGCGCCGACCAGGTGAAGATCATGTGCTCGGGCGGCGTTGCCTCGCCCTACGATCCACTCGATTCATTGCAATTCTCCGAGGCCGAGATCGCCGCGGCGACCGACGAGGCCAAGGCGTTCGGCCGCTATGTGCTGGCCCACGCCTACACGCCCGAGGCCATCACGCGGGCCGTCAACAACGGCGTGCGCACCATCGAGCACGGCAACCTCATCAACGCCAAGGCCGCCAAGCTCTTGAAGTCCAAGGACGGCTACATGGTGGCCAACCTCGTGACCTACTTCATCATGAAGGAGCGCGCTGCCCAGTTCGGCATGACCGCCGACATGCTGGCCAAGAACGAGATCGTGCTCGACGGCGCGCTGCGCTCGCTCGAAGTCTGCAAGGAGGCCGGTGTGAAGGTCGGCTACGGCAGCGACCTTTTGGGCCAGCTTCAGGTCGAGCAGAGCCGCGAGTTCATGTTCCGCGCCGAGGTGCTGAAGCCGATCGAGATCATCCGCCAGGCAACCACCGTCGGCGCCGAGATCCTGCGCCACGAAGGCAAGCTCGGCGTCGTCGAGCCCGGCGCCTTCGCCGACCTGATCGTGGTCGACGGCAATCCACTGAAGAAGCTGGAGCTGTTCCTTGACCAGGGCGCCCATCTGCCGGTGATCATGAAGGCCGGCAAGTTCCACAAGAACACGTTGAAGTAGGCATCCGATGTCTTTCCTGTTCAAGAACCTGCGCCTGCTCGATCCCCGCTGGAAGGAAGCGCGGGCCGGCTATGAAGTGCTGGTCGAGGGCGACACGATCAAGGAAGTGTCGGCCAAGCCGATTAAGGCGTCGAAGGCCAACGTGGTCGATTGCGGCAAGCGCACGCTGATGCCGGGCCTGATCGACTGCCACGTGCACACGCACCACAGCGAGGTCTACATCAACCGCATGGAGGCCGTGCCGCTCACCCTGATGATGGCGCGCTCGGCCGGCCGCCTGAAGCGCATGCTCGACCGCGGCTTCACCACCGTGCGCGACGCGGGCGGCGCCGACTGGGGTACCAAGACCGCCGTCGAATCGGGCCTGATCCCGGGGCCACGCATGTTCATCTCCGGTCGATCCATCAGCCCGACCGGCGGCCACAGCGATCGCATGCGGCGCACCGACACCGTTGGGCCGCCGTGCCTTTGCTGCAACGGCATGGTGTTCATCCGCTACCTGGCCGACGGACCCGACGCCGTGCGCAAGGGCGTGCGCGAGCAGATGCGCCAGGGGGCGGACCAGGTGAAGCTGATGGTGTCGGGCGGCGTCGCCTCGCCCTACGATCCGCTGGAATCGCTGCAGTTCTCGGTAGAAGAGATCACCGCTGCCGTCGAGGAGGCCCATACCTTCGGCCGCTACGTGCTGACCCACGCCTACACGCCCGAGGCCATCCAGCGCGCCGTCAAATGCGGCGTGCGCACCATCGAGCACGGCAACCTGGTCGACGCGCCGACCGCCAAGCTGATGGCGCAGAAGGGCGTCTATATGGTGCCGAACCTGATCGCCTACGACGCCATGAAGCGGCGCGCCGCCGAGCTCGGCATGCCCAAGGAGATGCTCGACAAGAACGACGAGGTGCTGAAGTACGGCTTCGCCGAGCTGGAACACTGCCGCAAGGCCGGCGTGCGCATGGCCTACGGTTCCGACCTTCTGGGCGCGCTGGAGGACGAGCAGACTGTCGAGTTCCAGATCCGCGGGCGCGTCATGCCGGCGATCGAGGTCATCCGCTCGGCCACCCTGATCGGCGCGGAGGTCGTGCGCCAGGAGGGCAAGCTCGGGGTCGTCGAGTCCGGCGCCTTCGCCGACCTGCTGGTGGTCGACGGCGATCCCCTGAAGAATCTCGGCCTGTTCAAGGATGGCGGTCCGCACCTGTCGGCCATCATGAAGGGCGGCCGTTTCCACAAGAACACGCTGTGAGCGCCAGACACGCCGTTCTTGTCATGCTCCTCTCCCCCTTGGGGGAGAGGCTGGGTGAGGGGGTGTTGCAGGAGACAACCTTCGCGTTGACCCCCTCACCTAACCTCTCCCCCAAGGGGGAGAGGAACATGAGCGTGAGGCTCTGATGGCGGACGTTCTTGCCCTCGTGCGCCGCCGTGCCCGCCGCTGGGCGCTCAACGGCGCGGCGACGGTGGCGCTGGCCTACATCTTGCTGCCGCTGATCTTCGTGGTGTGGCTCGCGTTCTTCCGCCAGGAAATCCCGTCCTTCCCGCCCGAGGGCTATAGCCTGCGCTGGTTCGCGGCCATTCTCGACCAGCGCAAGTTCGTCAACGGCTTCTCCATCAGCTTCCAGGTCGCCGCACTCGCCATGACGGTCGGCCTGCTGTTCGGCGTGCCGGCCGCACTCTGCCTGGCGCGCTACAATTTCAAGCTGCGCGGGCCGCTCGCCAACCTGCTGCTGATGCCGATCATCGTGCCGGGCGTCGTGCTGGGCACCGCCATGTACGTCTTTCATGTCGAGGTCGAGAACGGGCTCGACATGGACGTGATCGGCACCTTCTACGCCCTGGTCGCGGGCCATGTCGTGATCGTCATCCCCTGGGTGGTGCGCCTGGTCACGGCGAGTCTTAGCGGTGTCGATCGCGCCACCGAGGAAGCCGCGCAAAACCTCGGCGCCAACCCGTGGGTCACCTTCTGGCGCATCACCCTGCCGGCCATCCGGCCCGGCATCGTGGCGGGCGCGCTGTTCGGCTTCGTCACTTCGTTCGGCAATCTCGAGATGAGCCTGTTCCTGGTCGGGCCCGGCCGCACGACCCTGCCGATCGTCATCCTCCAGTATCTCGAGTGGAAGATCGACCCAACCATCGCCGCGGTGTCGGTCGTACAGATCCTGCTGATCGGCATCGCCATGCTGATCACCGACCATTACGTCAAGCTGGCGCGGGTGGTCTGACATGGCCGACCTGTCGCTCAACGGCCTCTCCAAGCACTACGGCGACTTCTACGCCGTGCGCGAGGTCTCGCTCACCATCGCCGACGGCGAGTTTCTGGTGCTGCTGGGCCCCTCGGGCTGCGGCAAGACCACGACCTTGCGCATGGTCGCGGGCTTCATCGAACCCTCGGCCGGCCATGTCCGGTTGGCCGGCCAGGACGTCACCCTGCTGCCGCCGTGGAAGCGCAACGCCGGCATGGTGTTCCAGAGCTACGCGCTGTTCCCGCACATGACGGTGGCGCAGAACGTCGCCTTTGGGCTGGAGATGCGCAAGCTGCCGCGCGCCGACATCGAGCGCCGCGTCGAGGAAGCGCTGGCCCTGGTTCGGCTCGGCGGCTATGGCGGCCGCCTGCCGCGCCAGCTCTCGGGCGGCCAGCAGCAGCGCGTGGCGCTCGCCCGCGCACTCGCCATCCGGCCCGACGTGCTGCTGCTCGACGAGCCGCTCTCCAATCTCGACGCCAAGCTGCGCCAGGAAGTGCGGGTCGAGATCCGCGAGCTGCAGCGCCAGCTCGGCCTCACCACCGTCATGGTCACCCACGACCAGGAAGAGGCGCTGACCATGGCCGACCGGCTGGTGGTCATGAACGAGGGCTCGGTGCGCCAGGTCGGCAGCCAGCGCGACCTCTACGAGCGGCCGGCCGACCGCTTTGTGGCAGGCTTCGTCGGCCGCACCACCTTCTTGGCCGGCACGGTCGAGGCGCCCGGCCGCTTCCGCAGCGACGGCGGTTTGGCCCTCGCCTGCGCCGGCGGCAGCCCAGGCCGCGCCGCGCTGTCGCTCAGGCCGGAGCGGATCGAGATCGGGCTGCAGCCGCGGTCCGGACTCGACAACAGCCTGTCCGGTACGGTGGAATTCGTGTCCTATCTCGGCGCCCTGATCGACATCCACGTCCGGCTGTCGCCCAGCGACCGGCTGGTCGTGCAGATCGCCAATCGGGAAGGTGGTTTTACGCCGGAAGTCGGCCAGCCCGTCCATGTCGGCTGGTCCGCCTCGGCCGGCCAGGTCTTCAACGAGTAAACAACAAGATCGCAGGAGGTCACCATGTCGAAGAGCTTCATGATCAATCGCCGAACGGCACTAGGTGGCGCGGCCGCCTTCGCCGCCGGCTCAGCCCTGCCCGCCCACGCGCAGGACAACAAGCGCATCGTCGTCGGCACCTGGGGCGGCGACTATTCCAAGCTGCTCGCCAAGAACATCGAGACGCCGCTGCTGGCACCCGAGGGCTGGGACGTCGTCAAGGACGAGGCCCAGGCGCCGCCGCGTCGCGCCAAGATGATGGCCGAGAAGGCGCTGCGCCGCGGCACGTCCGACATCCAGGGCCTGTCGGCCAACGACATGTTCGAGGTCAACGAGCAGGGCCTCGCCGAGCAGATCGACTATTCCAAGATGCCCAATGCCGCGAATCTCATTCCGGCGATGAAGTATCCCTACGGCATCGGCCACATCTATTCGGGCAAGGTCGTGCTCTACAATCCCAAGCTCATGGCGGCGCCGACGGGCTTCGCCGACACGCTCGACCCCAAGCATGGCGACAAGCTCGGCATCATCGACATCCAGTACCAGTTCACCCTGGTGGCGGCGGGCCTGGCCTCGGGCGGCACGATGAGCAACCTCGATCCGGGCAAGGAACGGCTGCTCGCCTGCAAGAAGGCGGGCGCGCGCATCTATCCGTCCAACGAGGCCTTCGCCCAGGCGCTCAAGACCGAGGAGATCGCCTGCGGCATCATGTGGAAGGCGCGAGCCGTGCAATGGCAGAACGCCGGCATCAACGTCGCGACCGTGGCGCCCAAGGAAGGCGTGCCGATGTACGTCTCGGGCTTCATGATCCCGAAGAACGCGCCCAACAAGGCCGGCGCCTACGCCTATCTCAACGCCATGATGGCGCCGGCGGCGCAGGAAGGCTTCGCCGTCGACATGGGTTACAACCCGACCGTGACCAACGCCAAGGTGCCGGCGGCGACGCAGGAGCGCATCGGCTTCACCGAGGAGGAGAAGAAGCGCCTGGTCGACCTCGACTACGGCTACATGGCCAAGAACGACGCTGCGTTCCAGGAGTGGTGGAACAAGTCGTTCAAGGGCTGATGTGGCCGACGTTGCTCTGACCCATGGCCCCGTCGCCGACAAGCGGCGGGGCGAAGGCCTCACGGCGGCGACGCTGATCACGCCGGCGACGCTGTTCGTCGCCTTCTGCCTGCTGGCGCCGTTGGTTGTCCTGTTCCGCTACAGCCTGAACGAGTTCATCCCGGCCAAGAAGATGATGGTCGAGGCCGTGACGGTGGCGAACTACATCCGCTTCTTCACCGACCCCTACTACACCTCGATCCTGGCAACCACGGTGCGCGTGGCCGTCATGGTGACGGCGATCTGCCTGGTGCTGGGCTTTCCGCTGGCCTATGTCGTGGCCCGCACGCAGAGCCGCTTCAAGCACCTGCTGATCATCTCCATCATCCTGCCGCTGTTCGTCGGCAACGCCGTGCGCGCGGCGGGATGGATGACCATCTTCGGCAGCAAGGGTGCGGTGAACGCCACGCTGATGGGGCTCGGCCTGATCGACAAGCCGCTAGAAATCATGTTCACCGAGAAGGCGGTGATCATCGGCATCATCGCCGTGAACCTGCCCTTCATGGTGCTGACCCTGCAGAGCGTCATCGAGGGCATCGACCGCGCCGTCGAGGAAGCGGCCTTCAGCCTGGGTGCGCCGCCCGGCACCATGTTCCGTCGCGTCCTGTGGCCGCTCGCCCTGCCCGGCATCCTGGCGGGCACGATCCTCACCTTCATCCTGGCGATGAACGCCTACGCCACGCCGTTCCTGCTGGGCGGCCCGCTGTTCAAGATGATGGCGCCGCTGGTCTACAATCAGTTCACGCAGCAGGCGAACTGGCCGTTCGGCGGCGCCATCGCCTTCATCCTGATGACGGTGACCCTGCTGCTGACGGTCGCCGCCAACCTGATCTTCCAGCGCCGCGCGGCGCGCTGAGCGACTGCAAATAGGCATCATCCCTGCGGGTAGCCGGCGCTGAGCCGTTTCGCCTCGTTGCTTTTGTCGCCGTCCGCCTCTAAGCCCGGGAGGTTCGGCACGGCTCGCTTGCCTGTGCCATTTTGCACAGGAAAGCCCCCCGCTTGAAAAGCAGACAGGACTCCGCGGCTGTCGTTGAGACAGTGAGGGACGCTCGCGCCTGGACGCAAATTCTCGCCCGCTACCGGCAACCGAGCACCGGCCGCAGCCTCGTTGAGATCGCCATCACGATCGTGCCGCTCGCCGCCCTTTGGGTGCTGGCATGGGCAACGCTCGATATCGGCTATTGGCTGGCCCTGCCGCTGGCGATCGCCGCTGCCGGCTTCCTCGTGCGGCTGTTCGCCATCCAGCACGATTGCAGCCACGGCGCCTTCTTCCGTCACCGATTGGCCAACGACTGGTTCGGCCGCATCACCGGTGTGCTGACCTTCACACCGTACGACGTGTGGCGCCACGCACACGCCACGCACCACGCCACCACCGGCAATCTCGACCGCCGCGGCATGGGCGACATCGAGACACTCACCGTCGAGGAGTACCGTGCCCGCTCCTTCTGGGGCCGGCTGCGCTATCGCCTGTATCGCCATCCGCTGGTGATGTTCGGCCTCGGGCCGGCTTATCTCTTCATCCTGCAGCATCGCCTGCCGGTCGGCCTGATGCGCGGCTGGCGGCCGTGGGCGAGCAGCATGACCACCAATCTGGTGATCGCCTCGCTCGTTGCCCTGATGATCTGGCTGATCGGCCTCAAGGCGTTCCTGCTGGTGCATCTGCCCAGCCTGCTGCTGGCCGCCTCGGTCGGGGTCTGGATGTTCTACGTGCAGCATCAGTTCGAGCAGACGAGCTGGGCGAGCGACCGCGAGTGGAACCTGCATGACGCGGCGCTGCATGGCAGCTCGCATTACGACCTGCCGGCGTTCCTGCACTGGTTCACCGGCAACATCGGCGTTCACCACGTGCATCATCTCAACAGCCGCATCCCCTACTACCGGCTGCCGCGTGTGCTGCGCGATCATCCGGAGCTGCGCCATGTCGGCCGGCTGACCTTGCTCGACAGCTTCCGCTGCGTGCGCCTCGTGCTGTGGGACGAGACGCAGCGACGCCTGGTATCGTTCCGCGAGGCCCGCTTGGCGGCCTGAGGCGCGGCGCGCTAAAAGCTACCCATGCATATCGGATTGATCGGCGGCATCGGCCCCGCCGCCACCGACTTCTATCACCGCGGCCTGATCGAGCGGCACCACGCCTCGAGCATCCCGCTCGAGCTCACCATCGCCTACGCCGACGTGCGGGTGATGAGCCGCAACCTGAACGAAAAGCGGCCCGACCGGCAGGCCGAGATCTTCGCCCGGCTGGTCGGCCATCTGAAGGGCGCGGGTGCTGAGGCCGCGGCCGTCACCTCGATGGGCGGCCATTTCTGCATCAAGGAGCTGGAGCCGATCTCGCCGTTGCCGCTGATCAACGGCCTCGACCCGGTCGATGAAGCCATCAATCAGCGCAAGCTCAAGAAAGTCGGCATCATCGGCACGCGCGTCGTCATGGCGAGCAAGCTCTACGGCAAGATCACCAAGGCCGAGGTCATCGCCCCCGAAGGCGACGAGTTCGAGCGCGTCCAGCAGTGCTACGGCGACATGGCGGGCATCGGTCGTGTCACCGACGAGCAGCGCCGCACCTTCTTCGAGGCCGGCCGCCGGCTTGCCGATCGCGGCGCCGAGGCCGTGCTGCTGGGCGGCACCGACCTGTTCCTGGCATTCACCGGCCACGACTGCGGCTTCCCCGTCATGGACTGCGCCGACGTTCATATCGGCGCGATCTATAAGAAGTCATCTGCGTAACGACGCGCTCTTTGCCCCTTCAAGCACGGCCGCAGGCTGGTGCAGGCACTGCTGTCAGTTTTGCGACTTTCCGGCATTCCCGGTATTTCCGGCAGAGCGTCTGGTGTGCCCTCTGCGGCGATACCCCTATCGGTTGGGGGCCCCGCAGCAACCCAACCGGGTCCGACAGCGGTCGTCGGACGCTCGCATGTGAATCGGATCGACGATGAGAAAGAGCGATAGAGTCGCCGACCCTATCATAAACCCCAGTGCTGGTCAATAACTATAGTTCTGGTGGCGCTCGCTTACTCGCACTTCTGCAAGAGGTTGCTCGCCGCCATGTCGCCGGGCAGCTTCTGCAGGGACTCCTCGAAGAACCGGCGGGCGCAGACCAGATCGTGGCGCGCCAGCGCCTCGACACCCGACTGCAGCAGGTCGCGTGTGCTGGCCTTGGCAGCCCGCAACTCGGCCGGGTCGCGCTGGAACACTTCGCAGATCGTGACCGGGTGGGTCTTGCCCTTGACCACGACGACGTCGATCGGGCGGATGTCGTAGGCCTTGGGATCGGCGAGGCCCTCCACGGTGTATTGCGAGACCAGCAGGCCGACGTGATAGGTCTTGGTCAGGCTCTCGATGCGCGAGGCGAGGTTGACGGCATCGGAGATGACCGTGCCATCCATGCGGTGCTTCTCGCCGATCGTGCCCATCATCAGGGTGCCGGAGTTGAGGCCGACGCCGATGTTGATCGGCGACTGGCCGGCGGCGCGGCGGTCGGCATTGAAAGCCTCGAGCGTCTCGAGCATGCCGAGCCCCGCCTTGATCGCATCGTCGGCCGATTCGAACAGCGCCATGATCGCGTCGCCGATGTACTTGTCTATAAAGCCGTTGTGGTCGCGGATCACCGGGCCCATGCGCTCGAGATAGGCATTGATGAAGGCGAAGTTCTCGTCCGGCGTCATGGCTTCCGACAGCGTCGTGAAGTTCCTGATGTCGGAGAACAGGATCGTCATGGTCTTGCGCTTGTTGTCGCCGAGCTCGACCTCGACGATCGACGGCTTGCCGACGATCGCCAGGAAGGCCTGCGGCACGAAGCGCTCGATCGAGATGTTGGTGTCCTTGAGGTCGGTGATGGTCTTGCGCACCGCGTCGCGCATGGCGGCGAAGCTCCGGGCCAGCTGGCCGATCTCGTCGCGCCGGTCGGTGTTGGCGATCGCCAGGTTGAGGTCGCCCTGGGCGATGGCGCCGGCCTCGCCGCGCAGGTTGAACAAGGGATCGAGCAGCTGCTTCTGTAGCAGCCGCGAGGCGATCCAGAACACCACCGGCATCAGCAGCGCCAGCACGACCATCGCGCTCAGGAAGACCTGGATGACCGCCTCGCGCGCCAGGCCGACGTCGTAGGTGATCTTGCGAATCACGCGCTTGGCCGTCACCGGATGGTCGGGCTGGGTCGCCGACGCCGTCTGTTCGCCGCTGTAGACGGTGAGATAGCGGCCATCACCGCTGCTGATCTCCTCGCGGTGGTTCTTGATGATGTGCTCGGCCAATGCCGGATCGAGCTTCTGGCCGGGGTGGATCAGCGACCAGGTGCCGGCCTGGTTGATCAGGTAGATGTCGAGTTCCTTGACCGAGGGATTCGACCGTATCGGGTCGGTCAGCAATTCGTCGAAGAAGTATCTCGCCATCCAGCCGTAGCCGGTCGCGTCGAGGCTGCCGCGGACGTCGGTCGAGGTCTCTACGATATAGTCTTTGTCCTTGGGCCCGAAGTAGCTGTAGGTCTTGAGCGTTCCGGTGGCCTGGCTGAGATCGATACCGTCGCTCATCACCCGGTTCGCGCCGTACACCGAATCGAGGAACTCGGTGAACGTGCCCTTGGGGAACGCAAGGTTCATGTCCGGAGGAAAGTTGGTCTGGAACACGACGTGCGCGCGATTGATGAAATAGATGTGCTGCACACCGTGCCGTTGCGCCAACGCCGTCAGCTCGTCGCTCGACAGATCGGCGGGCGCCCGGCCCATCGCCTGCAGCTCCTGTGCGATCGCCGGCAGCACCTTTTCCATGTGCGACGTGATGCGCTCGTGCTGGTCGCTCAGCATCTGCTCGAAGACGACGAAGCGATCGCTGAGGCTCGCCTCGATCTTGCGGATCTCCTCGGCATAGCGCTGCGAGGCCAGGCGATACATGGCGAGCGAGGTGACGATGATGGCGCCGATGCTGACAGCCACCATCACCGCCAGCAGGAACAGCCCGACCTTGCGCTTCACGGCCAATCCTCAGGCGGAGGAGCGCTGGGGGCGCGCCATTCCAGTGGCGCGATCTTTCTCTGCATCGACAAAGACGCGCGACTGGAGTCGCGCGCCCCCAGCCGTCCCTCGGGGTGAGGCATTCGCCTTGGCCAATGTCGCATGGCTAGGCCGTGCCCCAGACCGCGCGGGCGGTGTCGACGATCAGGCCGAGCTTGGCCCATTGCGTGTCCTCGTCGATCGAGTTGCCGCCGGCAACGCTGGCGAAGCCGCATTGCGAAGAGAGCGACAGGCGCTCGAGGTCGACGAAGCGCGCCGCCTCGTCGATGCGCCGCCGCAGGTCGTCGGGGCTTTCCAGGACCGGCGTCTTGGTCGACACCAGGCCCAGCACGACGTGGCGATCCTTCGGCACATGGCGCAAGGGCGAGAAGTCACCGGCGCGCTGGCTGTCGTACTCCAGGAAATAGACGTCGACCGGAATGTCGTTGAACAGACGCGCCGCCACCGGCTCGTAGCCGCCCGAGGCCATCCAGCGACTGCGGAAGTTGCCGCGGCAGAGATGCATGCCGATCGTGATGCCCGCCGGCCGATCTTCCAGGATGCGGCACATCACGCCGACATAGAGGTCTAAAAGCTTGTCGGGATCGCCGCCCTCGGCCTTGGCCTGCTCGCGCACCAGCGGATCGCACAGCATCGCCACCGGCACCTCGTCCATCTGCACGTAGGTGCAGCCGGCCTGGGCAAGCTCGGCGAGCTCGCTGCGGTAGACCGCTACAAGGTCGTCGAAGTAGCGCTGCTGGTCGTAGACCGCCGGATCGAACGGCTGGGTGAAGCGGAAGAAGTGGAAGGCGCTGGGCGTCGGCAGGGTCGCCTTGGGCAGCGCTGTCTTGGTGAACCGCTTCACGCGTTGGTATTCGGCCAGCGTGATCGGGGCGCGGCGACGGATCGGGGCGGCGGCGACGCAGGTCGGCCATTCGAAGCTGCCACCCTCGGTGTCGCGAAAGCGGAACAGCGAGGGTTTTAGGCGAAAGCCGTCGAGACCTTCGAAGAAGAAACCGAACCACGAGGTGCGGCCGAACTCGCCGTCGGTGGCGACCCGGAGGCCAAGCTCCTCCTGCCGGGCGACGACGCGGGCGATCTCGCGCTCCAGCACGGTCTGATAGTCGGCCGCCGCAGCCTTGCCGTTGGCGATTGCGGTCGCGGTGTCCTTGAGGGTCCGCGGCCGCAGCAGGCTGCCAATGACTTCGGCACGAAACGGCGGATCGCCCATTATCGTCAGCTGTTGGTCCAGAGCCTCGTAGTGTAGGCGCCTTCGACACCGGCGTCGATCTGGGCGGCAACCGTCGCATCCGCACCGATGCGCGGTGCGATGATCTTGCCGAAGGAGATACGGCCGGGCGCCGGCCAAGCCATGGGATCCCACAGCTTGGCGCGCACGATCGAACGGGCGCAGTGGAAGTAGCAGTGCTGGATATGCACGCGCGTGGCCAGCAACGCCGGCTTGCCCAGCGAGCTCAGCGACGACACCAGGTCTGCATCGTCGAAGATCTCCGCCGTACCCGACACGCGCAGCGTCTCGCCGGTTGCCGGGACCAGCGCGATCAGGCCGATCTTGCCGGTCGCCAGGATGTTGCTGAGGCCGAAGGCCAGGTTGTTGCCGACGCGCTCGGGGATCAGCAGGGTCTTGGGATCCTCGACCCGGATGAAGCCCGGCTCGTCGCCCTTGGGTGAGACTTCTATGGTGCCGTCGGCGGCGGTCGTGCCGACCAGGGCGAAGGGGCAGCGCTTCAGGAAGTCGATCGACTGCTCGTCGAGAGCATCGAGGATCTTGCTGCGCGTGGCGGGGCGCGGCTCTTTGATGACGCGGCGAAGGTCGTCGGTCGAGGTCAGGCGGGCCATGGGTCTGTTCCTTGCGAATCGTTCGCAGGAACCATCGGCCATTCGGCGTCATGTTTCAACTCTTCCGGACCGCGCGCGTCCCGCGCGCTCATGAGGCGCGCGGGACGCGCGCGGTCCGGAAGACTATGACTCGAGCTCGTCCATGTTGGCGTACAGCCGGCGCAAGGCCGCCTTCAGGACTTCCGTCTCGCCGGCACTGAAGCCGGCAAGCGCCACCGCTTCGTAGCGTTCGGCGATCGGCAGGATGCGCTGGGTGAGGCGCCGGCCGGCCGGCGCGACATGGAGCAGGATGGCGCGCGCATCGTTGGCGTCGCGGCGGCGGGCGACCAGGCCCTTCTGCTCCATGTTGTCGACCAGGCGGGTCAGGGTGGAGACCTCGATCGAGGTGGTGTCGGAGAGGTCGCCCATGCGCCGGCCGTCATGCTCGCGCAGGGCCGCCAGCACGCGCCAGATCTGCAAGGTGGCGCCGAGCGGCCTCACCTCTTCGTTGAACGCCGTGGCGATGCGCGCTCCGGCGCGGTTCAGGAGATAAGGGAGATAGGAATCGAGCGGGCCCATGGCGCCCGCATGCCTATCACGCGGCGGCGATCATGACATCCCGCGTGTCGAAATGCGGCGCCACCTCGCGCATGAAGCGGTCCATCTGCGCCTTCACTTCGGCGTGGGGCATCTGGCCGTAGTTGAAGTAGAGGATGACCTCGGCGATGCCGGCCTTCTCGACCTGCTTCAGGGTATCGACGATGTGCTGCGGGCTGCCGCACAGGATCGACTTGTCTGTGAGCTTCTCCGGCCGCATGTCGCGCAGGATGTTCACGATGTCGACGAAGTACTTGTAGGTCGGCGGCACCTTCTCGCCCGACGACGAGGGGAACGCCGCGATCAACGCATCCTGGAAGTAGCGCACCAGCGCTTCCTTGCCGTACTGCTCCTCGGCCGGCGTCGAGGCGATGTGTACGAAGTAGGAGCACATGGCCCGCCGCATCGGCCGCTTGTGGGCGCTCTCGCAGGTGTCCTTGTAGACGCGCACCGCGTCGGCCAGCGAGCCGTAGACCATGGCGGCGGCGAAGGGCGCGTAGATCACGTTCCAGTCGTTCTTGGCGGCGAGCTCCATCGACGGGCGCGAGAAGCAGGCGACGTAGGGGCGCAAGGGCTTCTGCGCCGGGCGCGGCCGGATCTCGACATCCTTGAACTCGTAGAACTTGCCCTTGTGCGACCACTTGCCGGTTTCGGTCCAGGCCCGCCACACGATCTCCAGGCCTTCGGCGAACAGCTCGGCCGAGTCATCGAACGAGGCCTGGAAGGGTTCGTACTCCTTGCGGTCGTAACCGCGGCCAGCGGCGAAGTCGACGCGGCCGCCCGAAAGCAGGTCGAGCGTCGCCCATTCCTCGGCGACATGCAGCGGGTGATGCACGGGCAACAGCGTCACGGCGGGCGCCAGGCGAAGCTTGGTCGTGGCGCCGGCAAGCTGGGCCAGGATCGCCAGCGGCGAGGCATTGACGCCCAGAAGGTTGAAATGGTGCTCGCCGATCCAGGCCGAGTTCAGGCCGATCTTCTCGGCGTACAGGGCCTCGGCATAGATGTCCTTGATGAAGTCCTCGGCCTGCCGCGGATTGTTGGGATAGCGGTTGTCGCTCAGGGTGAAGTAGCCGAATTGCATGAGGTTTCCTCCATCTTTGGCCGGAGCATGACCGATTCCCATTTATTTGTAAATGCAAATATTGGTCCGGCTTGTGATCCATCTTGGCCAGGGATACGTAACTATCGATAACGACGAGCAAAACCGGGATGGAGATCGCAATGAAGCGTCTGTTGGTTCTGGCCTTGCTCGTGATGCCGCTGCCGGCCGCTTCGTAGAGCAACCCCGCTCTGATCGAGCAAGGCAAGGCCCTGTTCAACGATCCCAAGCTCTCGGCCAGCGGACAGGTCTCCTGCGCCACCTGCCATCCCATGAACGGCCACACCGACAACAAGACCTATGTCGGGCTCGACATCGTGGCCGACGGCGATCCCAAGGGCCGCAGCACGCCGACCCTGTGGGGCTCGGGCATCCGCCAGGCCGAGTGGTCGTGGGCCGGCAACATCCCGTCGATCGAGACCAACATCAGGGGCATCATCGTCAACCGCATGAAGGGCGCGGAGCCTGCCAAGGAAACGCTGGATGCGCTGGCGGCCTATGTGAAGTCGCTGCCAAACGGGCCGGCGCCGTTCCTCAACCAGGATGGCATGCTGCGCGACAACGCCCAGGCCGACGCCACGCGGCTTCGCGCTGTTTTCGGGCAAGGCGGGCTGCATGACCTGCCACGTGCCCGCCTCGTACGACAAGAAGGGTCCGGAGGATGTCGGCAGCGGCGGGCCGTTCAAGGTGCCCTCGCTGCGCAACGTGTCGAAGACCGGGCCGTACTTCCACGACGGCCGCTTCAAGAGCCTCGATGAGGCGGTCACCTTCATGTTCGACTTCTACAAGAAGAAGAACGACAGCAAGGACACGCTGAGCGACGCCGAGAAGCGCGACATCGTCGCGTTCCTGCGCACGCTGTAGGCTGGGGGCGCGCCACTCCAGTGGCGCGTCTTCTCATGATTCGGACCGCGGGCCTCTGGCCCGCTCATGATTCATGAGGCGGGCGGGACGCCCGCGGTCCGAACATGACGCGCCACTGGAGTGGCGCGCCCCCAGCTAAGCCGCGCGCGGCGGCTGTTGCTGCTGCTGTTGCTGCTGGACTTCGGCCAGCGACATCATCCAGTCGCGGAAGGCCTTGATCTTGCGCCGACGGATCGCCTCCGGCGGATAGACCAGATAATAGGCAAGCTCGCTCGACATCTTGAAGTCGAAGGGTATGACCAGCCGTCCCGCCTTGAGGTCGGGCGCCACCAGGGCGTGACGACCGAGGGCCACGCCCAGCCCGTCCATCGCCGCCTGATAGGCGGCAAGAGAAAAGTCGAAGGAAACACCGCGTGTGGAATCGACGCCCTTGACCCCCGCAGCGGTCAGCCAGATCTGCCAGTCGTCCGGGAAGTTGCCGATATGCAGCAGCGTGAAGCGCTTGAGGTCGGCCGGCTTCTTCAGTCCAGTCGGCCCCTTGACCAACGAGGGCGCGCAAACCGGCATGATGTCCTCGCTCAACAGCCGCTCCGCCGTGAGCGACGGCCACTGACCGCGGCCGTAGCGGATGCCGATGTCGACATCCTCACGGCCGAAGTCGACCAGGCCGGTGGTGGTGCTAACGCGCACGTCGATCTCGGGATTGGCCCGCTGGAAGCCGCCGAGCCGCGACACCAGCCACTTCATGGCGAACGAAGCAGTGGTCGTGACGGTGAGATGCCCGCCGCGATCCTTCTGCAGAAGCTTCTCGGTCGCTTCGTTCAGTTGGTCGAACGCGGCGCGCACTGCCGGCAGATAGGCCTGGCCTGCTTCGGAGAGCAGCAGCGAGCGATTGCGACGCACGAACAATTTTAATCCGAGGCGCTGTTCCAGCCCGCGCACCTGGTGGCTTATCGCGGCCTGGGTGACCGAGAGCTCGTCGGCAGCGTCGGTAAAGCTCATATGGCGGGCGGCGGCTTCGAAGGCGCGCAATCCATTGAGCGGCGGCAGGGTTCGCTTCATCGCTGTCCCTTCACATGAGGTATTCTTATCAAAACAGGACAAACGGTTGTTTGTAAAGCGCGCCCTCGAAGGCCAAATCCCCAATCATCAAGGCGTTCACTTTATTCGGGGAGTAATCCCATGGCCGACCTCTCGCTTCATTACACGTCCAAGGCGCCGCTGGCCGGCACCTTCACCGCGTTCAACCAGATCTTCGCTACCTGGCGCCGCCGCGCCAAGGAGCGCAAGGAGCTTGCCAGCCTCGATGCCCGCACACTGCGCGATCTCGGTTTGAGCTCCAGCGACATCAATTTCGAGGTCAACAAGCCCTTCTGGCGTAGCTAGCGCACCCGAATCCGGAGCCGGCCCGTTTTGTTACCCTGCGCGGGCCTTACCCTCTCCGGACACTGGCCGGCGGTCGATCCTCAGCCTCCCTGTCGACCGCCGGCTTTTTCTTTTTGAGAATTGCCCATCACGGGCCGGATAGAGTGAATCCGGCGGCGCTGCTTTTGTGGCGCCATGACCCTTCAACTTGTCCGGCAATTCCTGCGCGAATGGCGCCGCCGCATGCGCAGCCGCCGCGAAATCGCGACGATCACCTATTGCACCCAGCGCGACCTCGGGCTCAGCGCCAGCCAGATGCGCTTCGAGGCACAAAAACCATTCTGGCGAGCCTGATATTTTCTGCTTGAAGCACTTTCCGTCCGGCTGGGATCAGCCGGACGGAAAGTGCCCTGCCTTGATGTTGGAACAACGCATTTCCGAAGGGATGGAACCGTAAAACGGTTCCATCCCTTCGGAAGCTGCGCTAGACGCGGCGGGTGGCCCTCTCCGACCTTCAGATCCAGACCCTGGCCCGCGACGCCGTGCAGCGCGCGGCCGCCGGCGACTTCGCCGGCGCCGAGCCGTTGCTGGCGCAGGTCGCCGAGGCTCGGCCCAACTCCGGGCAGGCGCTGCATCTGCTGGGCCAAGCCCGGCTGAAGCTCGGTCGTTTCGCCGAAGCACGCGAACCATTGGAACGCGCGGCCAAGTTCCTGCCCAAGGAAGCCGCAGCCCAGGTCAACCTGGCCGGCTGCCTGTCAGTGCTGGGCGATCATGCGGCCGCATTGGCGGCCCTCGATCGCGCTCAACGCCTGAAACCTGGCGACGCCGCCATCGCGCACAACAAGGGACGTTCCCTCGAGGCGTTGGGCCGTCCCGACGAGGCCGAGCACGCCTACAACGAGGCCTTGTCGATCGACCATCGCCTGATGCCCTCGCTGTCGGCGCGCGCCAGTCTTCTGGAGAAGCGTGGCGACTGGATGGGCGCTCTGGCCGATCTCGACATGGCGCTGACCAGCCGGCCCAGCGATCCGCCTCTGCGCCTGCGTCGCGGCGAGCTGCTGCTGCGCCAGGGCGATTGGCTGCGCGGTCTCGGCGACTACGAGGCGCGGCTGGAGATCGCCGGCGACCGCTACGCGCCCAACCTGCCGCGCTGGCAGGGCGAGCCTGTGACGGGCCGGCTGCTGATCTACCCCGAGCAGGCCGACATCGAGAGCGATGCCGCGCTGCGCGACACGCTGATGCTGGCGCGCGGCGTCGATGCGATTGTGCAGTGCGCGCCCGAGCTCACCAAATGGCTGGGCATGCCGACGATCGAACGCGGCGCGGCGCTCGATGGATTTGTCGCAGCAGCTCCGCTGCGCAGCCTGCCGCACCTTTTGGGTTGGACCCTCGATTCCCTGCCGCCGCTCGTCCTGACGCGGTGCGCCGAGCCGTCACCGCGCATCGGCTGGTTCAGCCAAGCCGAGCCGCCGGCCGGCGTCGACATCGAACGCAGTCCCGATGAACTGACGCGATGTCGTCTGGTGGTCGGCGATGATGCCTGGCCCACGCATCTTGCCGCGCGGCGCGGCATCCCGACAATCGTCCTGCTGCCAATGACGGCTGATTGGCTGTGGGGCCCACGGCGTGGCCCTTCTCCCTGGTATCCATCCGTCGAGCTTCTGTCGATCGACGACGCCGATGCACTGGCGTCTCGGCTCGTCACCTCATGAGCACGCGGTCCGAAAGATCCTGACGGGCCGTCGTCCATTCACGCATCCGCGACAGACTTTCAGCCGGTCCTGCCCTGCGCAAATCGCCTTCCTTCGGGCGGTGGCGGATGCTGATATCGACCCGGGAGGAACCAATGGCCAAGACCCTGTTCGACAAGATCTGGGACAGCCACGTCATCACCGATCTCGGCAACGGCTTCGTGCTCCTGCACATCGACCGCCTGCTGCTGCATGACCTGTCGGGTGCCCGCGCTCTGCGCGAGGTCATGGAGAAGGGCTATACCCCTGCCCAGCCGAGGCTGATCTACGCCACGCCGGATCACGCGATCTCGACCATGCCCGGCCGCACCGAGGAGACTTTCCCGCCCGGCGCGCCGCTGCTGAAGGGCCTGCGCGAGAACACCAAGAAGTTCGGCATCCACCTGTTCGACATCGGCAAGGACGGCAACGGCATCGTCCATATCGTCGGCCCCGAGCAGGGACTGACCCTGCCCGGCACGACCTTGGTATGCGGCGACAGCCATACCTGCACCCATGGCGGCATGGGCTCGCTTGCCTTCGGCATCGGCTCGTCGGAGCTGGAGCACGTGCTGGCGACGCAGACCATGGTGCAGCGCAAGCCCAAGCGCTTCCGCGTGCAGTTCGAAGGCAAGGTGCCCGAGGGCGTGACCGCCAAGGACATGATCCTGCACCTGATCGGCGATGTCGGCACGGCCGCCGGCACGGGCCATGCGGTCGAATATGCCGGCTCGGCGGTCCGCGGCCTCACGGTCGAGGGCCGACTCACGCTGTGCAATCTCTCGATCGAGATGGGCGCGCGCACCGGCATGGTCGCGCCGGACGACACCACCTTCGAGTTCCTGGCCGGCCGCGACTTCTCGCCCAAGGGCGCGATGTGGGACCGCGCCGTCACGCACTGGCGCACCCTGCCGTCCGATCCCGACGCCGACTTCGACCGCGAGCACACGATCGACATGGCCAAGGTGGCGCCGCAGATCACCTGGGGCACCAGCCCCGAGCATGTGATCGCCGTCGACCGGGCGATCCCCGACCCCGACAAGGGACCGGAGGACAAGCGCGCGGCCTGGGCGGCGGCGCTGCAATACCAGGGGCTCGAGCCCGGCAAGCCGATCGAGGGCACCAAGGTCGACTGGGTGTTCATCGGCTCGTGCACCAACAGCCGCATCTCCGACCTGCGCGCCGCCGCGGCCATCGCCAAGGGCCGGCAGAAGGCGCCGCATGTGAACGCCTGGATCGTGCCGGGCTCCGAGCGCGTGAAGCGCGAGGCCGAGGCCGAGGGGCTCGACCGCATCTTCAAGGAGGCGGGCTTCGAATGGCGCGAGCCCGGCTGCTCGATGTGCATTGCCTCCAACGGCGAGCGCGTGCCGCCGGGGCAGCGCAGCGTCTCGACCTCCAACCGCAACTTCGTCGGGCGCCAAGGCCCCGGTGCGCGCACCCATCTCGCCAGCCCGGCCATGGCCGCGGCAGCGGCGATCAAGGGCGCCATTGCCGACGTGAGGAAGCTTTAGTCTTCCGGACCGCGCGCATCCTGCGCGCTCATGATCATGAGCGCGCAGGATGCGCGCGGTCCGGAAGAACATGAAAGGAAAGCAGGGATGGAAAAGTTCACCAAGGTCACTGGCGTCGCCGCTCCGCTGATGCGCCAGAACGTCGACACCGACCTCGTCATCCGGATCGAGCGGCTGGTCAACAACACCGGCCGCAAGGGGCTCGGCCCCTACTGCTTCGAGCAGATCCGCTTCAAGCCCGACGGCAGCGAAAACCCCGATTGCGTGTTCAACCAGGAGCCCTATCGCGGCGCGCCGATCATCCTGTCGGCCGAGAATTTCGGCTGCGGCTCCTCGCGCGAGGGTGCGGTGTGGGCGCTGGCCGGCATGGGCGTGAAGGCGGTGATCGCGCCGTCCTACGGCGACATCTTTTACAGCAACTGCTTCCAGAACGGCGTGCTGCCGGTGGCGCTGCCGATCGAGGAGGTCGAGCAGCTGGCCGACGAGATGCGCGCCTCGCCGGGCAATGCCCGCGTCACGGTCGACCTCGAGAACTGCCAGGTCGTGTCGCCGACCGGCCGCGTCATCCCCTTCAAGATCGACGCCCGCCGCCAGCGCGCCCTGCTGAACGGGCTGGACGACATCGCCCAGACCATGACCCACAAGGCCAAGGTCGAGGCCTGGCAGACGAGCGACAAGAACGCCCGGCCGTGGGTCTGGCTGTGATCGCTTGACGCCGCTTCACACGCTCGCCGCGATGCTGATCGTGGCGATGTGGGGCCTGAACTTCACCGTCATCCGCTTCGGCCTCGACGAATTCACGCCCTTCACCTTCGCCACCTGGCGCTTCGTGCTGAGCGCGCTGCCGATCGTGTTCGTGCCGAAACCCGCGGTCTCGTGGGCCACCCTGGCCGGCATCGGCGGCTTCATGTTCGGCGGCCAGTTCATCTTCCTTTTCTTCGCCATGGAGGCCGGCCTGCCGCCGGGACTGACCTCGGTGCTGGTGCAGCTGCAAGGGCCGCTCACCGTCGTGCTGGCCGCGTTGTTCCTGCGCGAGCACGCGACGCGCGGACAATGGCTGGGGCTGGCGGTGGCGGGCGTCGGCGTGGTGCTGATCGCGCAGTCCGTCGAGGGATCGGTCGGCGTGTTCCCGGTTCTTCTGGCACTGATGTCGGCGCTGACCTGGGCGGCGGGCAACCTCTTCTTCCGCTCCGCCCGCGGCGTGTCGATGTTCGCCGTCACCGTCTGGGCGAGCCTGCTGCCGCCCCTGCCCTTCGCCCTGGTCGCCCTTGTCCTGGACGGCCCCGGCCCGATCCTCACCCCCATCCTGGCGCCGACCTGGAAGGGCTGGTTCGTGCTGTTCTATACGGTCGCCCCCGTGATGTGGCTGGGCTACCTGATCTGGGGCACGCTCTTGCGCACCTACCCCGCCGCCAAGGTCGGGCCGATCTCGCTCCTGGTGCCGTGCACGGCGCTGGTCTTCGCCGCCCTGCTGGTCGGCGAGCCGATCGGCGGGCTGCGCCTCGTGGGCGTGGTCGTCGTGCTGGGCGGCGTGGCGCTAGGCCTGTTTGCGTCGGCCCGCCGCCTGCGCTGAACAAAAAAACGGGAGCCATCGGCTCCCGTTTCTTAGTCCCCCCAATGCGGCTCCCGAGGCGTCATTTCCGACAAAGCCCGAACTCGCGAGGGGAAGCTATGACGGTGCCGTTACACGGTCAATGCGCCGGTGGCCGTTGGAAACACATGAAACCCGATTGATCCTCAAGCTGTGCTCGATCACCTCGACCAGCGCAGCACCAGCGGATCGTTGCGGCGCGCGACCTCGATCAATCCGGCGCGGGTTGCCGGATGCAGGGGAAGCACCGGATGGCGCGTCATCTCGGAGCGAATGACGCCACCCTCCTGCATCAGCACCTTGGCGGCGATGAGCCCGCATTGCCGATTCTCATAGTTGATCAGCGGCAGCCAGCGCTGGTAGGCCGCCACCGCCGCTTCGCGATCGCCCACGGCGAACGGGTCCATGATCTGCCGGATACCGTCGGGATAGCCCGCACCGGTCATCGCCCCGGTGCAGCCTGCGTCGAGGTCGGCCATCAGGGTGATGCCCTCTTCTCCGTTCCACGGACCGACGATCGCATCGCCGCCTTCGGCGATCAGGGCGCGCAGCTTGTTCGCGACCTGCGCCACCTCGACCTTGAAGTAGGAGACGTTGGGGATCTCGCGCGCCATACGCGCCAGCAGGGGCACGGAGAGCGGCGTCCCCGCGACGGGCGCGTCCTGGATCATGATCGGGATGCTGATTGCATCGGAAACCCGGCGGAAGAAGTCGTAGATGCCCTGCTCGGAGGCCCGGATAGTGGCGCCGTGATAGGGCGGCATTACCATGACCATGGCAGCACCTGCTGCCTCGGCCCGCCGGCTGCGCGCGGCACAGACTTGCGAGCCAAAATGCGTCGTCGTGACGATCACCGGCACGCGGCCGGCCACATGGGACAGCACGCAGTCCATCACGCGCTCGCGCTCGTCGTCGGTCAGCACGAACTGCTCGGACCAGTTGGCCAGGATGCAGATGCCTTGCGAGCCGGCATCGATCATGAAGTCAGTGCAGCGCTTCTGGCCCTCGAGATCGAGTTCGCCGTTCCCGTCGAATACGGTGGGCGCCACGGGAAAGACGCCGCGATAGACCGGTTTCATGG
>JAKFVH010000207.1 GCA_021732285.1 Reyranella sp.
AGCAATGCGGCGCGTTCGAGGCCATCAAGCTCAAGAGCGGCTGGCTCGGCCACTACGACATGAACCGGCTCGACGGCAACCCGATCATCGACCGCTTCGACAAGGTGCCGAACTTCATCCTGGCGGCCGGATTCTCCGGGCATGGCCTGATGCACGCGCCGGCCGTGGGACGCGCCGTGAAGGAGCTGATCCTGGACGGCGGATTCCGCTCCATCGATCTGTCGCGGCTGTCCTGGCGTCGCGTGGTGGAGAACAGACCCCTGGCGGACGACGGACCGACGGCCTAACGCCGGTCTCCGCAGTAGCACGCGGTGAAGGACGCCACGTCGGTATGGCCGATGGCGCACAGATACGCGGTGAGGCCATCGGCGCTGAGCTCGCCACGCCCGACCTTGTACAGTCTCCTGTAAGTGTCGCGCACCGCGCCGCCCTTCATCATCGCCTGCCATAGCGTTCCGACGATGTCGGGCGCGTAGCGTGGCTGCCGATAGGCCTCGGTAAAGGTGTATTCGAACCGCCAGTCCGCGACCTCGGCGGCTGCGCCTGGATTGGTGAGATGCCAGGTCGAGAAGTCAGTCGGCGCGCCGGTCTGCCTGTCGTAGGTGAACACCTGGAACCCCGGGTTCTGGCCGAAGATGGGGCTCAGCGCCGGCGTCAACTTGTCCAGGCCGATGACCACGCCGCTCTGGTCGATCAGCAGCCGGTAGTCGTCGAAGTGCGTGTGGCCCGAGAAGCTCGCCTGGATCACGTCGCGATACTCCATCAGCAGCGCGCGAAGCTCGGACGCGAACGGCTCCTTCAGGAACGGAACGACCTTCGCCGGACAAGATTGGGCTTTGGCATTGAGCGTCGAGTAGGCGTCGATCCCCCAGGGGATGTGATGCACCATCCAGACCCGGCCGCCGGCTGCGCGTTGCCGCGCGAGCTTCCCGCGCAGCCAGCGCATCATGGTCTCGGCTGCGGCGAGCCCGCCCGATCCGCAGGTATCCTGGTAGTGCGGCGACCACAGCACGTCGTTCAGCATGACGATCAGCCCGTTCGCCACGGTCGGATGCCGCGCCGCGTAGTAGCCCGCCGCGGCCCAGGTCTCCGCGAAGTCGGCGTCCAGCCGCTCGGCGCCCACCAGGCCGCGAACCGCCTCGCGCGTCGCGGCGAGGTAGGGCCCGCCCGGCTCGATCTTGTAGTCGCCGCACTTCGAATCCTCGTTACCCAGGGCGACGAAGGCAGGCTTGCCGCCGAGCGCCCCGGCCAGGGCAGCGGCGACGAACAGCGTCGTCTTGGCGGCCACGTCGTCCACGGCCGGCGAGGACGGATCGACACCGAGCGAAGCGGCGGCCTTGGCGTTGAACCCGTGCGCTAAAAGGTCGCCCGGCACGATGGCGAAGTCGGCACTCGCCATGGCGCGTGCGAAAGCAGCGATCCCCGAGGTCAGCAGGGCCTGGTTGGTGTCCTCGCCGATGCGGGACGTCGCCTGGTCCTTGGGCGCGAACGGATTGAAATGGATGTCGCTGATGACGGCGAACGTGCCGCTGTCGCCGGCCGCCCGCGCCGACGGGCCGGCCATGCCGAGAACGACGAGGGCGCACAGGCGGATGAAGAATGTTGCCGGTCTTGCCATGCCAAAAAGTCTCCTTCTTTACCGTCATCCCGAGCGGAGCCGCCCGAAGGGCGGCGTAGCCGAGGGACCTTTTCTTGTCGATGCACCCACAGAAAAGGTCCCTCCACTACGCCTCGCTCCGCTCGGCTCCGGTCGGGATGACGCCGAGGCTTGGTCTGCTAGACTGCGCCCATGAAAGAGGAAACTTACCGCCGCCCCACCGTCGGCGACCACCCGCCCAACCTGTCGCCCGACTACAAGTCGACGGCCGGCCGCGCGCCCACCAAGCCCGCAATCGCCCTGCCGCACAGCCTGTCGGAGATCACTGGGCCGCTGCTCGCCGGCGAGCGCCTCGACGCCCACGAGAACGACCTGACGAAGCAGCGCATGGCCGAGCCGCTCGGCGAGCGCATCATCGTGCAGGGCCGCGTGCTCGACCAGGACGGCAAGCCCGTCCCCAACGCCCTGGTCGAGATCTGGCAGTGCAACGCCGCCGGCCGCTACCATCATCCCGGCGACCAGCACGACGCGCCGCTCGATCCCAACTTCTACGGCGGCGGCCGCGTCCGCGCCGACGCCGACGGCCAGTACAAGTTCATCACCATCAAGCCCGGTGCCTATCCCTGGAAGAACCATCACAACGCCTGGCGGCCGGCGCATATCCACTTCTCGCTGTTCGGCCCGGCCTTCGCCACGCGCCTGATCACCCAGATGTACTTCCCCAACGATCCGCTGCTCGCCTACGACCCGATCTACAACTCGGTGCCGGCCGGCGCGCGCCAGCGCCTGCAGGCGTCGTTCGAGATGGACCTGACGCAGCCGGAATGGGCGCTGGGCTACCGCTTCGACATCGTGCTGCGCGGCCGCAACGCCACGCCGATGGAATAGCCGATGTCCCACGCACTCACCCCGTCGCAGACGATCGGCCCGTTCTTCTGGGGCACGATCGTCAACGCCTACCACGCCGACCTCGCACCCGCCGGCGTCGCCGGCGAGCGCATAGAGGTCGTCCTGCAGCTCCATGACGTGCAGGGCGCCGTCGTGCCCGACGGCGTGTTCGAGGTCTGGCAGGCCAACAGCCACGGCCGCTACAACCATCCCGACGACCGCCGCAACCTGCCGCTCGACGCGGGCTTCGAGGGCTACGGCCGCGCCTCGACCTTCACCGACGGCACGAGCCGCTTCACCACCGTCAAGCCCGGCCGCGTGCCGTGGCCCCATGTCGGCGGGTTGGGGGGCGGCCTGCAGGCACCGCACATCAACGTCTCGATCTTCGCCCGCGGCGTGCTCAATCGGCTGGCGACGCGGCTCTATTTCGACGGCGATCCGGCGCTCGCCGACGATCCCGTGCTGAAGCTGGTCGAGCCGGCGCGCCGCGACACGCTTTTAGCCAGGCGCGACGACAAGGGGACCTGGCGTCTGCCGATCCATCTCGGCGGGCCCCGGGAAACCGTGTTCTTCGACGTCTGATGGCCGATTGATATGGCGGGCCGGCTCGTCAATGCCCTCGGCTCCTCGGCGCTCGCCGCCGAAGCCTTCTCCGACCTGGCGACGCTGCGCCACATGCTGCGCTTCGAGGCCGCCCTCGCCCAGGCTGCGGCCGAGGCCGGGCTGATCCCCAAGCGCACCGCGCCGATCATCGCCAAGGCCTGCGATCCTTCGCTCTACGATCCGGTGGCGCTGGCCGACGCCGCGCGCCGCACCGCCACGCTCACCGTGCCGGTGGTCAAGGCGCTGACCGAGGAGGTCGCCAAGCGCGACGGCGAGGCCGCGGGCTACGTCCATTGGGGCGCCACCAGCCAGGACGTCATCGACAGCGCGATGGTCCTGCAGCTCGGCGAGGCGCTGCCGCCGCTCTTGAAGGAGCTCGACGCCATCGTCGCGGCCTTCGCGAGCCTGGCGCGCAAGCACCGCCGCACGCCCATGCTCGGCCGCACCTTGCTGCAGCCCGCGACGCCACTGGCGCTCGGCCAGAAGATCGCGGGCTGGGCGTCGGACATCAGCCGCGCCGCGCGCCGCCTCGACGCGAGCTTCAAGGAGACGCAGGTCGTGCAGTTCGGCGGGGCCTCGGGCAGCCTGTCGGCCCTGGGCGACAAGGCCGAGCCGGTGATGGCAGCACTTGCCAAGCGCCTCAGGCTCGAGCTGCCGGCGGCCCCCTGGTTCACCCAGCGCGTGCGCGTCGCCGCCTTCGCGCAGGACGCCGCCCTGGTCGTCGGCTCCCTGGCCAAGGCCGCGCGCGACATCTCGCTGATGATGCAGATCGAGGTTGGCGAGGCGGCCGAGCCCGCAGGGCCGGGCCGCGGCGGCTCCTCGACCATGCCGCACAAACGCAATCCCATCGGCGCCGCGCTCGTCCTCTCGGCGGCCGGCCGCGCGCCGATGCTGGCGGCCACCATCGTCGCCGCCCTGCCGCAGGAGCACGAGCGCGCGCTGGGCGGCTGGCAGGCCGAATGGCCGACGCTGGCGGCGCTGATCGAGACGCTCGCCTCGGCGGTGCAGGCGATGGACGAGGTGGCGCAAGGCCTCTCCGTCGATCCCGACGCCATGCAGGCCAACATGGACGCCACCGAAGGCGCCGTGCTCGCCGAGCGCGCGACCTTCCTGCTCGCCGAGACGATGGGCAAGCAGAAGGCCGGCAAGCTCGTCGAGGAGGCGCTGGCGAAAGGCGGCTCGTTCGTCGAGGCGCTGGGGCAGCTCGAGAAGGAGCTGTCGGATGAGGCCGCGCTACTCGGTTACTCGCCGAAGTTTGTCGATCGGCTGCTTGCCGAGCTGAGGCGGAAGTAGATCCGAGACGCAGAGCCTGCGGATTTCCGCCGGCGCGGATGTGCTTTAGGATGCAAGGCATGAAGCGACGGACTTTCGTCGGCGGCCTTTTACTCGCTCCCTTGTGCGACGCGACCCAGGCCGCCAATCCGCTTCCGGCGCTGCAGGAAACGCCGATGTTCGCCGACAGGGTGAAAGCCGGGACATTGCCGCCCGTCGCCAGGCGTATTCCGGAGCAGCCATGGGTGATCAGGACCTTCGCCGGCGGCGACGGCCCCGGCCGCCACGGCGGCCAGCTCACCATGATGATGGTCCGCACGCGCGACACGGTGATGATGACGGTCTACAGCTATGCCCGCCTGATCGGCTATGACTCCGAGTTCAAGCTCAGGCCCGACATCCTGGAGAGCTGCGAGAACAGGGAAGACCGCGAATTCACCTTCAGGCTGCGGGCCGGCCACAAATGGTCGGACGGCCACCCCTTCACCACCGAGGACTTCCGCTTCTTCTGGGAAGACATCGCCAACAACCACGACCTGTCACCGTCCGGTCCTCCGGTCGAGCTGCTGGTCGACGGCCAGCCGCCCAAGGTCGAGATCGTCGACCGGCAGACCATCCGGTACAGCTGGGAGACGCCCAATCCCTATTTCATCGAAAGCCAGGCGCGCGCCGCACCGCTCTTCCTGTTCGCGCCCGCGCATTATCTGAAGAGGTTTCACCCGCGCTACGAAGCCGCCGGGAACGACGTCGGGAACTGGATGCAGAGGTTCCAGCGCGTCAACGTCATGCTCACCAACGACAACGTCGACCTGCCCTCGCTCAATCCATGGGTCCTCGCCACGCCGCCGCCGGCGCAGCGCTATGTCTTCGTGCGCAATCCCTACTATCACCGCATCGACGAGAAGGGCCAGCAGCTGCCCTATGCCGATCGCGTCATCTTTGCCGTCACGTCGCCCGGCCTGATCGCGGCCCGGGCTGCCCTGGGCGAGGCCGACCTGCAGCTGCGCTATCTCAAGATGCGCGACTACACGTTTCTGCAGAACAGCGCCAGGAGCTCGGGCGTCAGCGTGCGGCTGTGGGAGCTCGGCTCGGGCTCGCAGCTCGCGCTCTATCCCAACCTCAACGCCAACGATGCCGAATGGCGCCGGCTGTTGCACGACGTGCGCTTCCGCCGCGCGCTGTCGATGGCCGTCGACCGCGACGAACTGAACAACGTGGTCTATGTCGGGCTCGCGACGCCGTCGAACAACACCGTCATGCCGCGCTCGGAGCTGTTCAAGCCGGAGTATGCGACGACGTGGGCCGGGTACGACCCCGCGGCGGCCAACAGGCTTCTCGATGAGGTCGGCCTTGCCAGGCGCGATGCGGACGGGATTCGCCGGCTGCCCGATGGGCGCGCCGCGCTCATCGTGGTCGAGAGCCAGAGCGAGGCGACCGAGGACGCGGACACGCTGCAGCTGATCGCCGACACCTGGAAGAAGGTCGGCCTCAGGATGCTGGTCAAGCTGCAGACGCTCGAGAACTTCTGGCGGCGCACCGCCTCCGGCGAGGCGGTGATGACGGCCTATGGCGGCGCCTTCAACGCGGTGCCGACGGCCGACAGCAGCCCCAGGGAGTTCGCGCCGGTCACGGGGGCCGGCCTGCAATGGCTCAAATGGGGCATGTACATCGAGTCCAAGGGTACGCAGGGCGAGAAGTGCGACCTGCCGGAAGCCCGCAAGCTCGTCGACTACGTCAAGGAGTGGGAGCGCGCCACCGACAAGGCCGGCCGACGCCGGGCGTGGGAGAAGATCCTGCAGACCAATGCCGACCAGGTGTTCTCCATCGGCACCGTGAACGGCATCCGCCAGCCCATCGTCGTCGGACCGAAGATCCGGAACGTGCCCAGGGAAGGGTTCTACGCCTGGGATCCCGGCGGCTATATCGGGCTCTATCAGCCCGATACATTCTGGGTCGCACGCTAGAGCGGAATGCGATCAGATGGAACCGCGCGCGGTTCCATCTGATCGCATTCGCGCGCAATGATGGTGCGTGTTGCAGCAGGCACGATGAGTTCAGCTGATTCCAGCTGAACTCATCGTGTTCTAGATGTGAGCTTTCAATAGGTTGTCCATCCGGCCCGGTCCAAGGAAGCTGAGGTTGCCGAGACTTCAGTGATCCTTGGGGGAGCCGGATCGACTCCATGAGAATATCGCGGAGTCCACTTCACATGACGCTCTGGGACCTCGCGACCGTGAGCGACCGATGATAGCTTCCCTCGGCTGTGCGAACGACGGAGCGTGCCCGACGAACGGGCGCCCGCTCGCTCAAAGCGGTGAGGGTTTGTCATGCTAAAAGATCGCTACGACCTTGCCTTGACGACAGCATCGGCTGCGGCGCGCGATGACTACGTCCAGGCCTCCCGTCTGGCGCTGACCTTCTACCCCGGCGCCCTCGAGGCCTATGACCGGGCCATCGCCGCCGATCCCGGTTTCGCCCTGGCCTACGCCGGCAAGGCGCTGGTCCTGCTGAGGCAGGGCGACGTTGCGGCAGCACGCGCGGCCCTCGCCACCGCCCAGGGCCTCGCGTCCGGTGTGTCCGAGCGCGAAGCGAGCCACATCGCCTTCTTCGAGCTGGTGTTTGCCGGCGAGACCGAGGCCGCGATCGCCGCCTTGTATCTCCATCTGTCCGCGTGGCCGCGCGATGCGCTGGTCGTCGCCAGTGCGGCGAATCCCAACGGCCTGATCGGCGGCTCCGGCCGCCTCGGCCAGAAGCGCGACATCGCGGTGTTGATGGACCGCCTGGCTCCGCATTACGGCGACGATTTCTGGTTCGGCTCCTATCACGCCATGGCGCTGTCCGAGGATGGGCAGTTTGCGCCGGCGCGGGTGATCATCGAGCGATCGGTGGCGGCCAACCCGAACAACGCGCACGGCGCCCACGGCGTCGCCCACATCTGCTACGAGACCGCCGACCTCGAGGCGGGGCGCGGCTTCCTCTCGTCGTGGCTCGCCACCTATCCACGCGACGGCTTCTTCCATGGCCATCTCAGCTGGCATCTCTCGCTATTCGAGATCCAGGCCGGCAACTGGTCGGAAGCCTCGCGGATCTATCGCGACGCCATCGCCCTCGACCGGCACTCAGGCGGCCCGCAGCAGAAGATTTCCGACGGCGCCGCCTTCCTGTGGCGGTCCGAGCTCGCGGGCCAGCCGCGCGACGCCGCGGCCTGGCGCGCCTTGCACGCCTACGCCAACAGCGCGCTGCCGCGGCCGGGCAACGGGCTCTACGACCTGCACGTCATCCTGGCGCAATCGGTCATGAGCGAGGAGACCGTGCCCGACACGCGCGCCCGCCAGATCGAGGCGCTGGCGCGCGAGGGGCGTTACCTGTCGGGCTCCTACCTGCCGGCGCTGGCGCAGGGCTTTTTAGCCTTCGAGCGCGAGGACTTTTCCGCGGCGATCGAGGCTCTTGCCCCGCTCGCGCGGGAGAGCGAACGCGTTGGCGGCAGCCGCGCGCAGCATGACCTGATCGAGTTCACTCTGCTCAGCGCCTGCCTCAGCGCCCATCGTCTGGACAAGGCGCGGGACCTGCTCGCCGCGCGGCGGCCGGGCGCTTCCGGCGTTCCCGTCGCGGGCGTTGCAGCGGTACGGTGAGCGACGCTCAGGTCGTTTGCGACGCGGCCTGGTTGCTCGCCGGAGCCATCGATGTGACCACATCCTTGTAGCCGCTCATGCGCAGTTCGGCGGCCTTGGCGTGCGCCATCGGGAAGCCGACGCACTCATAGACCACCTGCTCGCTGTTCGCGGGGTCGGTGCCGCGGATGTGGAAGACGGTCGTCTCTCCATGGTCTCTCATGGCGCCATTCTAGGCAGGCGCCGGCCGCTACGGAGCAGGGGAGGCCAACGAACACAAATAGGCCACCACAACTGGGCGCCCGTCTTGACGGCGAGAGGTCCGTTGCCAAAGCTGTCGGCTGATCAAGTGAGAGGAGCTGCCGGTGCCGCCTCTAGTTCTCTCGTCCGACTCCCACGTCTTCGAGCCGGCCGATCTGTGGCAGACGCGCATCGATGCGGCGTTCCGCGATCGCGCGCCGCGCATCGAGCGCATCGACGGCGCCGACCAGATCGTGGTCGAGGCCGACCAGGTCCTCTCCGGCATCGGCCTCATCTCCAACGCCGGCGCGCGCTTCGAGGCGCCCGAGACCATCTCCGCCCACGGCCGCCTCGATGACGTGCTGAGCGGCGGCTGGGATCCCCGGCAGCATCTTGTAGACATGGCGCTCGACGGCGTGGCGGGCGAGGTCCTCTATCCGTCGCAAGGGCTGTTCTACTTCAGGCTGGCGGACGGCCGGCTGATGTCCGCCATCTTCCGCGCCTACAACGACTGGCTGGCCGAGTTCTGCCGCGCCGATCCCGCCCGGCTGAAGGGCATCGCCATGATCAACCTCGACGACGTCCAGGACGGCATCAGGGAACTGGAGCGCGCCGCTCGCCTCGGCCTCGCCGGCGCGATGATCACCGAATATCCCCTCGAGGACCGGCGCTACGATCAGCCCGAGTATGAGCCGTTCTGGGCGGCCGCCACGGCGCTCGGCCTGCCGATAAGCCTGCACACGGCCACCCGGCGGCAGGCCAAGATCCGCGGGTTCGGCGAGAAGACCTTGCGCGACGCCAGCAGCCGCTCGACCAAGGCCCACTATCCCGCGCTGTCGATGTGCGACCTGATCTTCTCCGGCGTCTTCGAGCGCCATCCGCGTCTCACGCTGGCCATCGTCGAGTTCGAGCTGGCGTGGGCGCCCCACGTGCTCTCGGCCATGGACTATACGTACCGCGAGCGTCACGGCGAGGCGATCTACCGGTTCAAGGACGGCATGGTCCCCAGCGACTTCTTCCGACGCAACGTCGTGCTGAGCTTCCAGGAGGACGCCGTCGGCATCCGCCTGCGCGACGTCATCGGCGTCGACAACATGATGTGGGGCTCGGACTACCCGCACAGCGAATCGACGTTCCCCCAGTCGCAGAAGATCCTGGCGGAGATCCTGGCCGGCGTGCCGGACGCTGAGCAGGCCAAGATCGTCGGCGGCAACACCGCGCGCGTCTACGGCTTCGACCTGGCGTCGGCCTAATACATCACGTCGCCGCCGTTGGGTGACAGGGTCGCCCCGACATAGAAGCCGCCGTCCGGACCGGCCAGCAACAGGGCGGTTGCGGCTATTTCCTCCGGCCGGCCGAAGCGGCCCACCGGCAGCGCATCGATGAAGGCCTGGCGATCCGCAGGCGTCATGGTCGCGGTGAGATCGGTGACGACCGGGCCGGGCGCAATGGCGTTGACGCGAACGCCTTTCGGTGTTGCTTCCCACGCCAGCGCGCGCGTGAACCCCATGATCGCGGCCTTGGCAGCGGAATAAGGCGCCGAGTTCACCGCGCCCTTCAATCCGCGCTGCGAGGCGACGTTGATGATGCAGCCCTGTTTGCGCGCCACCATCGCCGGGTAGACCGCCTGGGCCATGAAGAACATGCCCTTCAGGTGGACCGAGATGATCCGGTCGAACTCGTCCTCGGTGTAGGCTTCGAACGGCTTGCGGATGTTGATGCCGGCATTGTTGAACAGGATGTCGATCGGTCCGAGCGCTTGCGCCGCCTCGGCGGCGAAGGCCCGCCCGGCCGCGACATCGGCGACGTCGACCGAGCGATGCAGGGCGCGCCGGCCGAGCGCACGGATCTCGCCGGCGGTTTCGTCGGCCTTGGCATCGTCGTTGAGATGGCAGAAGGCGATGTCCGCACCCTCGGCCGCGAAGGCGAGCGCCGTGGCGCGACCGATGCCGCGCGAGCCGCCGGTGACCAGAGCGATCTTCCCCGCGAGCTTCATGCTGCTATCGCGACGAACAGGCCGATCGCTCAGACCTTGGCTACCTTGCGGCCCGCATCGGTAAGCCCGACCGCGTGGCCGGCGTTCGCCGCCAGCCACCCTTTCTCGATAGCCAGGGCAAGGGCTGCGTCGGTGACCTTGTGGTCCTTGAGCGTCAGGCGCCGCTCGATCGTCTCCACGGGGACCCAGCGCTGCTGTTGGCCGCGGGTGTAGATCATCAAATCGCGCACGATCCGGCGCGCCAGGGAAACAGGGGTGGGCGGCATGTCAGGACACCTTCTCTTCGGTCGGCATCATGGCGATCGCCGTGTCGGTTGTGGGGTTGTGCAGGTCAGGCATGCCCCAATCTAGCACATGATCTGGTCGGTCCGCTTGACGCTTACCGCCGCGGCAAACGAGGGGCCGGAACCCCCTGTTTTCAGCCTTTTTCCCGCCACCCGTGCCGCGGCAGGGTGAGCGCCATCGCCATGCCCGCGACATTGGCCCCGGCGGCGATCAGCACCGCCGTGTCGTAGGCGCGGGTCATGTCGAACAGGTAGCCGGCCAGCACCGGCAGGCTGACGGCGGCCAGGCACCAGGCGATATAGGCCCGCCCGGCGACCCGCCCGTAATCGGCGGGCCGCCAGTAGATGCCGATCCCGCCGGCGGTGGCGCCGGAGACGAAGCCGTAGCCCAGCCCGATCATGCCCAGGCCCACGACCGCGGTGAGGGGCGCGGGCAGCAGCGTCATCAAAAGCCCGCCGCCGAGCGCCAGCGCGTGCGCGGCGCACATCACGTAGGGCACAGCGAAGCGGTCGACCAGCCAGCCGCCGCTGATGCGGGCGAGCGCAATCGCGCCGGTCAGGCCGGTCGTCGCCGCCACCGCCAGCGTGGCCGCCCCGCCATAGGTCGCCACGATCTCCCGCGCCTGGCTCAGCACCATCAGCCCGGCCGCGGCGGCGAGGAAGAACGTCGTCGAGAGTTTCAGGAAGGTGGGGCCGAGGATCGCCGGCCGTTCCTCCGATGCCGTAGCCGCCGGCGCCACCAGCCGCGAGCCGCTCAGCCGCGCCAGCAGCGCCGCCGCGATGCCGCAGATCACCAGCACCGTCGCCAGCCCGCTGAGCGTGGTGCGCCAGCCGAAGGCCTCGTTGCAGGCATGGAAGGCGGGCGTCGCGATCATGGCGCCCATGGGATAGAGGCTGACGATGTAGCCGTTCACCAGCCCCTGGCGCCGCCGCACCAGCATGTTCACGCCCTGCTGAAGCAGGATGTAGGTGACGCCGCCGCCGGTGCCGAACACGACGCCGTAGCCCAGCAGCAATTGCGGGAGTCCGCCCGCCGTCGCCGCCGTCAAAAGGCCGGCCGCGGCGACCAGCGCGCTCGCCAGCACCAGGACCGGCGCGGACGCGACGCGATAGAGGAAGGCCGCACCCACCGAGCCCACCGTGAACCCGACCGTCGCGAGACCGAAGACCAGCGACAGCGCCGAGCGCGGGATCGCCAGCTCCTGCTCGATCGGGCGCAGCAGCACGCTGAAGGCGTAGACCGAGCCCAGCGGCAGGTTCATCAGCGTCGCCGCCAGCAGCGCCGCCCAGAAGCGCTCGGTTCGGGCGGGGAGGGCCGGCGACGCGATGGACATGGAACCCTTGGCTGACACGCGCAACGGCGATCAGCTTGCTCGCCGTGCCAGCCAATTGATCGTCACGTCGCTGCGCGGCCGCGCCCGACAGGCAAGCGTCAGTCCGGATTTCAGCTGCGCCTGTCCCAGGGCGGCATCGGAGTGCGGCAGGAGCGACACCTTTCCCTCCTCGAGCTTGGAGATGCAGGTCGCGCAATTGCCCGTCGCGCAGACGTAAGGATAGTCGACCCCGGCGGCGACAGCCGCTTGCAGGATCGTTCGATCGGCGGCGCAGGTGATCGTCTGGCCGCTGTTGCGGATGGTGACCTGAAACGTCTTGGTTGCCAGCGCCATCACGGCCTCACGCCGCATGCCGGCGCGACGGGGTCGCGCGCACCGATGTGAACTCCGGATGGAACCATGACACGGAGGGAAAGCGCGCCAGGGCATAGCCATACAGCGCCAGCCCGACGGCCGGCCGGTCGCCGATGACCACCGTGCTGTGGATGTCGTGGTCGGCCATCACCATGCCGGTTCCCGGCTCGATCACGACCTCGCCCACCTTGGCGATCTCCGCGCTGCCGGCTTTTTTGCCGTCGTCGATGCGGCGATAGAAGACGTGCCGTTCCCGCCCGGAGATCGCGGCGTTGGCGCACCAGATGCCATGGTCGTGCGGCGCCGCCTCCTTGCCTGGAAGACTGATGCTCAAGTAGAGACCGTGCCCGTCGTTTTCTTCGACCAGCAGGGGATGGCTGCGGCCGTGCGCCTGCGGCATGGCGAAGTCGGCCAACGGGAACAGGTCCGAGCGCTTCGCGAGCGCCACCAGCTTCAGCTTGAGGGCATGCAACGTCGAAGGCGTGATGCCTTCCTTTGCCACGGTCGAATGCACTTGAGCCATGAACGCCTTGCACGCTTGCGCCCGCCGGGCGGCGGAATCGACTTTGATCGGCATGGGGACCTTCCTTTGCAAGCGCACGTTAGAGGCATCACAAAGCACGTCAACGACAACCGCATCGGCAATGCCTGACACGGAGTGAGGACAAGTGCATCCATTCGAAGTATGATGGGCAGTCTCTACGCTCTTGATCGAGTCGTAGAGTGCCAGGCCTTCAAGGACCCGAGGCGGGGAGGCGTCCATGGCTCAAGTGTCGCTCACTCAAGTGTCGCTGAAGGACATGATCGGTCCGCTGCTGGCAGTCCTGCTGCTGATCGCCGGCGCCTTGCCGGCAGCGGCGCAGATAACCATCCCCCTGCCGGGAACCGGCGGCGGCGGCATCCAGATCGGCCCGCAACCGGAACAGCAACAGCGCACCACGCCGGACCAGAACCGCTACTACGGCGGCAGCGTGTCGATCCGCGTGCTGGGCGCCGCCTACGGCCGCAACTGTGCCGGCAACGTCAGCACCAACGTCACCGATGACCTGGCGCGGCAGTGCCAGGGCCGCGACTATTGCGTCTACCGCATCGACGCCCGCAACATTGGCGATCCCCGGCCCGGCTGCCCCAAGGAATACCAGGCGCGCTACATGTGCCGCGACGGCGGCAATGAGCGCTACGCCTCGGCCAATCCCGAGGCCTCCGGCCAGTCGATCGTGCTGGACTGCCGCCGCCAATAGTTGCGAGCAGCGTCGGTTCGATGACCGACATCGAAACGGCCGATGCGCTGCAGCTGGCCGGCGACATCGACGCGGCAGCGCCCATCTATCGTCGCCTGCTGGCCGCCGACCAGGGCAATGTCGCGGCCTGGCATGGTCTCGGCGCCGCGCGGCTGCGGGCCGGCGCCCATGGCGAGGCCAGCGAAGCCTTGCTCCGCGTCGTGCGCCTGCAGCCCGACGAGGTCGGCGCCTGGGGCCTGCTGGCCGAGGCGCTGTTCAACCTTGGCGACGTCGAGCGGGCGATCGATGCCTATCGCCGCGCGGCCACGGCCGCCTCGATGGGCCCGACGGCGGAAGAGAACGTCGCCGTCATCATTCCGGGCAGCGCTGCGGCGGGAAACGCCGATGTGTTCTCGGCGCGATACGCCTGGGGGCAGCGCCTCGCCGACGGCGTCGGCCCGGTGCACCGTCCACCGCGCCCGCCGTCGCATGGGAAACTGCGGATCGGCTATGTCTCGGCCTTCTTCGACAAGCCGAACTGGATGAAGCCGGTCTACGGCGTGATCAACCGCCACGATCGCGACCGCCTCGAAGTGCATCTGGTCTCGCTCGGCGGCGATCCCTCGCCGTCGGCCGGCTACCGGGAACACGACCACGATGTGATCTGGCAGGTAGGCTCATTGGACGACGAAAAGATCGCGCGCCTGCTCGCGGCGGCCGGTATCGACGTCCTCGTCGATCTCAACGGATACAGCGCCGCGAAATGGTTGCGATTGTTCCTGCGCCGGCCGGCGCCGGTGCAGCTCACCTGGTTCAACAGCTTCGCGACGTCGGGCCTCGCTTGCTTCGACGGCATCATTGGCGACGATGCGGTGATCCCGGCGGACGAGGAAGGCTTCTACACGGAGCGCGTGTTGCGCGTGCCCGGCACCTATCTCGCGTTCGAGGTCTTTCATGCCGTGCCGGATGTCGCGCCGCCGCCTTGCTGCACCAACCAGGGCAGGCTGACCTTCGGGGCGCTTGCCTCGGCCTACAAGTTGAACGACCTCACCCTCGACATCTGGTCGCGCATACTGCGGTCCGCGCCCACCTCGCGCCTGCTGATCCGCGCGTCCACGCTGGCCGAACCCTCCAACCGCGACCACTTGGCGGCTCGCCTGGCCAGCCGCGGCGTCGCCGGCGAGCGCGTCGACCTCGAGGGTGGCGCGGCGCATTTCGACTTCCTGCAGAGCTACGATCGCATCGACATCGCCCTGGATACGTTCCCTTACAACGGCGGCACCACGACGACCGAGGCGTTGTGGCAGGGCGTTCCCGTCCTGACCTGCCTCGGCGACCGTTGGGTCGCTCGCACCAGCGCGTCCCTCCTTCGGGCGGCGGGCCTCGACGATTGGGTCGCCCGCGATGAAGACGATCTTTTAGCCAAAGCGAGTGCGTTGGCGCGCGACCCGGCTGCTCCGGCCCGCCTCGCTAACCTGCGTGCCGGCATGCGTGCCCGCCTTGCGGCATCGGCGGCCTGCGATACGGCCGGCCTGTGCCTGGCGCTGGAGCGGATCTATCGGCAACTCGCGGCTTGGCCACCTTAGGGCGACCGCATGACACACCGCCGCCCGTCCATGGAGCGGGCCGGCCGTGCGATACTGTGCCGACGCACGAGGAGGCTGCCATGACGGAGCGCAAGCCTTACGGGATGAGCTGGGAGTCGTGGATCGACTCGCAGATCCGTGTCGCCCAGGAACAGGGCGCCTTCGACAACCTGCCGGGCGCCGGCAAGCCCCTTCCGGATCACGGCCAGGATTACGATCCCATGTGGTGGGTGAAGCAGCTCGCCAAGCGCGAGCAGGTCTCCCTGCTGCCGCCGTCGCTCGAGCTGGCGCGCAAGGTGGAGAAGGAGCTCGCCAACCTCGACAAGCTCCCGGACGAGGCGACGGTCCGTCGCCGGATCGACGCGCTCAATGCCGAGATCGGCAAGCTGAACGCGACCGCGGTCGAAGGGCCGCCGACGCGCCTCGCCAAGTTCGACGTCGACCAGGTCGTGGCGCGCTGGCGCCGCGCCCGCTCGGCCACGCCTCGGTAGCTAATCGACCGTCGCGCCTGTAAGGTGCAGCCGGGCTCTGGTGCCCCTGCCGACAAGAGCAGGCCGATGACTGACGCCAGCAGACGACTGGGCTCGCTTCTTCTGGCCTGCATCGCCTTCGCGATGCCGGGCCCCGTGGCCGCGCAGGAACGCAGCCTGGTGCCGCTCGTGATCGACGGCGAACCGGTGAGGCTGGCCACCATCACCTACAAGCCGCCCGGCAACGGGCCGTTCCCGACCTTGATCTTCCATCACGGCTCGACCGGCCGCGGCCGCGATCCCGCGCTGTTCGAGCGGCCTTACGATCCCAGGGCGCTGGCCGGCTGGTTCACGGCACGCGGCTGGGCCGTCATCCTGCCGTCGCGTCGCGGGCGCGGCGGCTCGGAGGGCACCTACGACGAAGGCTTCGAGCCCGACCGGGCGCAGGGTTACAGCTGCGACCCGGCGCGGGCGCTTGCCGGCGTGGAGCGCGCCCTCAGCGACATCGATGCCATCATGCCGGTGCTGCTGGCACAGCCCTTTGTCGATCGCGAACGGGTCGCCGTCGGCGGGGTGTCGCGCGGCGGCCTCCTGGCCGTCGCCTGGAGCGGCCGGCAGCCGGCGGTGCCGCGCGCCGTTGTGAACTTCGTCGGCGGATGGCTGAGCGATCGTTGCCCCGCCATCGATGAGGTCAATGCCGAGCTCTTTCGTCGCGGCAGTGCCTTCAAGCGGTCGACGCTCTGGCTCTACGGCTACGGCGATTCCCATTATTCGCTGCGACACAGCCGGAGGAACTTCAACGCCTTCCGGACCGCCGGCGGCAAGGGCGCGTTCCGCGAATATGTCCTGCCCGAGGGGATGGACGGCCATCAGCTTGCCGCTGTCCCCGACCTTTGGACTGTCGCGCTCGAAAGTTACCTCGCCGACCATGACCTGCCGGCCAAGGTTCCCGAGGCGGTGGCGATCGACGCCAACACGATCAAGCGGGACGGCATCACCTACAGGCTCTGGGGCATCGACGCGCCCGAGCTCGACCAGCGCTGCTATCCGCAGGGCTGGCGGGCCGGCTTCGTGGCCGCCCGTGCGCTCGCCGCCATGATCGAGCGACGCCCCGTCATCTGCGAGCCCAAGGGCCAGGACGGTTACGGGCGCACGGTGGCGCTGTGTCGAGTCGAGGGACGGGACCTCGGCGCCGCCATGGTCGTGTCCGGCATGGCGCTCGCCGTCACTGCCGACGGCGGCGACTATGTCGAGCAGGAGATGCAGGCAGTGCGGGCGCGCGTCGGCATGCACGCCCATGCCTGCCTCACGCCGTCGGAGTGGCGGGCGCAACGACGACTCGGGCATTGAGTGCTGTCATTGCAGTCGCATGAAGTCGTCATGACGACTTCATGCAGTCGCGCGCACAATTTCGCGCAAAGGGAATTCTAGGTATGCGTGTAGAGTGTTTGCCGACTCGCCAACGACGTGAGACTAATTCCACCAGCATTCGGGTAGGGAGCGCTCGCAGTGGTTGGCGTTGGTGCTGTCGGTGTTGTGCGTGCCTTGGGCTCCCTTGCCTTTGTTGCCATCGGCATCCTGGCGACCACGCCGGCCGCCTTCGCGCAGTGCGTCCTGCCGAATAATCTCTTGAACGGCACGGTCGCCGACGCGCCGCAGATGATGGCGAACTTCAACGCGCTGCTGGCGTGCCTCACGCCCGGCGGTTCGACGAATGCCATCCAATACAACAGCGGCTCTGGCGTCCTTGGCGGCGCCGGCCCGCTGGCAGACGGCGAACTGCTGGTTGGCTCCACAGGCAATCCACCGCAGGCGCAGGCTCTGACTGGCGGCAGCAACGTGGCGATCACCAACGGTGCTGGCAGCATCAGCATCGCCGCGTCCAACGCGGCGTCGAATACCGGCCTCTATCGGCAGGTCCTGTCGGCGACACCGACGATCGCCTCGACCGGCCTCACGGGCTCCCTCAACCTCGGCACGGCCATCGTCGGTGACAGCCTCACCGGCATGTTCATCGATGCGCCGCCGAGCGGCACCACGGTGGCCAACCTTGCTGGACGCCTGAAGGCCGCGCCGACGCCACCCTATTCGATCAAGGTCCTGATTGCCGCGACGCGCAGCAGCAACAACTACAGCGCGGTTGGCATCGGTTGGTACGATGGCGCGAGCAAGGTCCACGTCATGGACATCGCCACTGCCAATGGCGGCGCCAACTTCATAGAGGTCACGCAGTGGAACAGCCCGACCTCGTTTAATGCCACCCCATATGCCACGCCGGCGAACGCCTACGCGCAGCCCATTTGGATGCAGATTGCGGACGATGGCACCAATGTCTCCTTCGCCTTCAGCCAGGACGGTGCCAACTTCCTCCCCATCCTTTCGGTCGCCAAGGCGTCCGGTTTCCTCGGCGCGACGGGCTACGGCAGCATCTTCTTCTTCGTCAATCCACGCGGCACGAGCCGCACGACCGGTACTTTGATGTCCTGGACGCAAAATTAGCTTTTTGAGGATCGCATCTCATGCGTCGCAATTCCGTCCTGCTATCGCTCTTCCTGCTGGCCGGCTTGATCATGGTCGGTTCGAACGCCGCGCGTGCCCAATGCACGTTGCCCTACACGCTGACCAACACCCAGCCGGCCGACGCCACGCAGGTCATGGCGAACTTCAACGCGCTGATCGCCTGTTTCAATCTTGGCGGCACCACCAACGCACTGCAGTACAACGCGGGAGCCGGCGCGTTGGGCGGCGTCGGCCCGTTGACTGACGGCCAGCTCGTCATCGGTTCGACGGGCAACGCACCGCAGGCGTCGACACTGACGGCCGGCGCCGGCATTTCGATCACGAATGGCCCCGGCAGCATTTCCATCGCCGCCTCCAGTCCACTGGGTCTTTACCGCCAGACCATGTCCGCGACGCCGACCTCGGCCAGTACCGGCCTCACCAACTGGCTGAACCAGGGCAGTGCAACGGTCAGCGACAGCGCCGTTGGCGTCTGCATCGACTCTCCGACGGGTGGGACGTCGGTGGTCACCGTCGGCCGTTACGGTGCGGCGCCAACACCGCCTTACAAGATCACCGCTCTCATTGCCGCGACTCGGGCAAGCACCAGCTACAACGGCGTCGGCATCGGATGGTACGACGGAACCAACAAGCTGCACATGCTCAGCTACCTCACCAATAACGGGGGCGCGCCGTATTTCGGCGTCATCAAGAACAACAGCCCAACCTCTTTCAACGGCAACGACTTCATCAGTCCGATCAACGCCTTTTCACAGCCCGTCTGGATGCAGATCGCCGACGACGGCACCAACGTTTCGTTCGGATTCAGCCAGGATGGCACGAACTTTCTGACGCTGTTCTCGGTCGCGAAAGCGTCGGGCTTCCTCGGCGCCAGCGGCTACAGCAACATCGTGTTCTTCGTTGACCCGAGAGCCAGCCGCACCTTGGGCACGATCATGTCGTGGACGCAGAGCTAGGCCGATGATCGAGCGACTGCTTTGCATTGGCGCAAGGCCGGCCGCGCTGGCGGCGTTGTTGTGCGGCCTGTCATTCGCTGCCGCCGCGGCCAACGTCGTCTTCACCTATGACGCGGCCGGGCGCGTCCGCACGGCGCGCTACGACAACGGGATCTGCGTCATCTACTCGTACGACGCCAACGGCAACCGCACCGCGCAGACCAACGTGAGCGGCGGCGCTCCCGCCACTCCGACCTGGGGATCGGGTGTGTGGGGTTGCTTCCCCTGGACTCCCTAGTCTCCCAGGAGCCTACGACATGACGGTGCGCAAACGAACTGTCGGGTTGGCGGCGCCGGTCGCGCTGGCGTTGTTCTTGTTCTTACCGATTGCTGCGAGCACCCAACAGGCGGCGCCCGCCAGCGAGGCTGCAGGGACGTCGATCGCCGTGGCGTTGCAGGCGGCTCGCCTGCCCGAAGTCATCGTGGCCACCGGACCGACCGATGCCGCGGAGGATGCGGCACTTGCCCGTACGCTCGCAGCCTACGACCGGCGCGAACGCCCCGAGGACATGGCCAGCCTGGAAGCCTTTGTCGCGCAGTATCCGGCGTCGGGCTGGGCCGCTTCTGTCCACACCAACCTCGGCTTGCTGCGCCTTCACTACGGCTACTTCACCCGCGCCATCGATCAGTTGCAGAAGGCCTGGAAGGCCGGCCGGGATGCCACGCAGCCGGAGGCACGAGCCCTGGTCGATCGCGCCGTCGGCGAGCTGGCGCGCACCTACGCTTCGCTGGGAAAGATCGAGGAGCTCACCGCTTTGTTCGGCGAGATCGGCAGCCGGCCCGTGACCGGCCCGGCCACCGAACGGATCCAGGCGGCGCGCGAGGTCCTGTCGGCGGTCGGCCGGGAGGACGCGCATCTCTTCAACTGCGGTCCGCTCGCATTGCAGTCCTTGATGGCGGCGCGGGGTCTCACGCCCGAGCAGGTGCTCTTCCTGCAATGGCACAAGGTGGGGCCCAAGGGCACCAACCTCGCTGAACTCGCCGGGATCGCCGACAAGTCAAAGTTCGGCTACCGCCTGGTCTATCGCCCGCCGGGCAAGCCCGTACCCTTGCCGTCCGTCGCCCACCTCAAGGTCGGGCACTTCGCGGCCGTCCTCGGTGAGGCCAATGGACTCCTGCATGTCGAGGATGCTGCCGTCGACGGCCGTACGCTCTGGATGGCGGCGGAAGCGCTGGAGAGCGAGGCGAGCGGCTATTTCCTGGTGCCGGCGGATGTGCCGATGCGCGACGGCTGGCGCGCCGTCGAGGCGAAGGAAGCGGCCAACCTGTGGGGCAAGGGTGCCACGACCGGCACGAGATCGGACGATGTGGGTGACATCGACGCCAACCCGAAATGCGGCGGTGGCCCGATGTGCATCTACAACATCAAGGAATCGAGCGTCAGCATCTCCCTCAGCGACACGCCGGTCGGCTACGACCCGGCCTTCGGTCCGTCGGCCAGGCTTCGCATCAGCTACAACCAGCGCGAAGCGAGCCAGCCGGCCAACTTCAATTTCTTCAATGTCGGCCCAAAATGGACGCTGAATTGGCTGTCCTACGTTACGGATAATCCGGTGAGCGCTGGCGCCAGCGTCTCGCGCTTCATGTCGGGCGGCGGCGCCTTCACCTACGGCGGCTACAGCAGCACCACGGGACGGTTCAGCGCGCAGGACGATGACGGCTCGATCCTGGTGCGAGTGTCCGGGTCACCCATCGTCTACCGCCGCCAGCTCGGCAATGGCGGCAGCGAGGTCTATTCGCTGTCCGACGGCGCCACGAGCTATCCGCGCCGCATCTTCCTGACCCAGATCGTCGACCCGCAGGGCAACGCGCTCACGCTGAACTATGACGGCCTGCGCCGGGTCACGTCGGTGACCGACGCGGTCGGCCGGCAGACCACGCTCACCTACGGCATTGCCGCCAAGCCGTACCTGGTCACCCAGGTCACCGATCCGTTCGGTCGCAGCACCACCCTCACTTACACGGCCAGCGGCACGCTCGCGTCGATCACCGACATCATCGGCATCACCTCGAGTTTCGGCTACGACGCCAATCTTCTCGTCAACTCGATGACGACGCCCTACGGCACCACCACCTTTGCCTACACCGCACCCGGTGCCAGCGGACCCCCGCGCTACGCCGAGGCCACCGACCCGATGGGCTTCAAGGAGCGCGAGGAATGGCTGGAGCCGTCGTCGGCCATCCCCAACACCGACCCGGCGGCTACCGTGCCGACCGGCATGCCGCTGGCGCTCACCAACAATTTCCTGCAGTACCGGAACAGCTTTCACTGGGACAAGGACGCCTATGTGACGGCCGGCTGCACGCCCGCCGGCGGCTGCGACTACACCAAGGCACGTCTGCGGCACTTCACCCATGTGCCCGGGGTGAGCGGCATCAAGAACACGTCGCTCGAGAGCGAGAAACAGCCGCTCGAGAACCGCGTCTGGTACGCCCTGCCGGGGCAAACCAGCTCTGCCAATGGCGGCACCTTTGCTCAGCCGTCGGCGATCGGGCGCGTGCTCGACGACGGCACGACCCAGTTGCAGAAGTTCACCTACGACACGTCGGGCTACTTCAACCTCCTGCAGACGATCGATGCGTTGGGGCGGACGACCAATTTCACCTATTCCAACCAGATCGATCTCGCCCTGGTCACCCAGGTGACCGCGCCGGGCGGCGGGCAGACGGTGATCGCCCAGTTCAACTACGATTACCGGCACCGACCGGTCGCCTATACCGACGCGGCCGGCCAGACGACACTGTTGGGCTACAACGCCAAAGCCCAGCTCGTCGCCGTCACCAATCCGCTCGGCGAAGAGACGACGTACCAGTACGACGGTTCCGGCAACCTCACGACCGTCACCAACGCCAACAACACGACGGACGCCACCTACACCTACGATTCCTTTGCTCGCGTCCGGACGTACACCGATTCGGAAGGCTGGACCGTCACCTATGACTACGACGCCGCCGACCGCGTTACCAAGGTCACCTACCCGGACGGAACGACGGACACCTACACCTACGACCGGCTCGATCTCGTCATCTACCGCGACCGCCAGGCCCGCATCTGGCGCTATGCCTACGACGCCAACAGGCGGCTCACCTCGGTCACCGATGCCCAGGGCCAGCAGACCCAGTACGGCTACAATAAGCGCGGCCAGGTCACGAGCCTCACAGACCCCAAGACCAACGTTACGAGCTGGACCTACGACGTGCAGGGCCGGTTGACCGGTAAGCAATATCCCGACACCAGCACCGTCGCCTACGGCTACGAGACCACGATCAGCCGCCTCAAATCCGTCACCGACGCGCTGAGTCAGGTGAAGACCTACAGCTACGCCAAGGACGACCGGCTTCTGGGCATCGCCTACACCGGCGCCGTCAACCCCACGCCCAACGTCGGCTTCACCTGGGACCCGTACTTCCCGCGGCTGGCCTCGCGCACCGACGGCGTCGGCACCACGCAGTTCACCTACGTCCCGGTGGGCTCGCTGGGCGCCCTGCAGGTGCAGCAGGAAGCGGGCCCCTTCGCCAACAGCGCCATTGCCTCGGCTTATGACGAGCTTGGCCGTCTGGCTTCGCGCACGGTGCAGGGGGCGGGGGCGGAGACCTTCCAGTACGACGCCATCGGCCGGCTCACAGGCCACACCAGCGACCTCGGCGCCTTCACGCTCAGCTATCTCGGCCAGACCAGCCAGACCACCAGCCGCCAGCTCGCCAGCAGCACGCTGGCCACGACCTGGAGCTACCTCACCAACGCCGACGACCGCAGGCTTTCAGGCATCAACAATATCGGTCTGACGTCGGGCCACTTCTCGACTTTCGCTTACACGACCACGCCCGAGAACTTCATCGGCGCCATCACCGAGACCAGCGACGCCACAGCGGTCTATCCGCCGGCCGGCAGCCAGACAGCGACCTACAACAATCTCAATCAGCTCACCAACCTCTCCGGGCAAACGCTGACCTACGATGCCGTCGGCAACCTGACTTCGGACGGGCAGCGCACCTATGCTTGGGACGTCGAGAATCGGCTAGTGCTGATCACTTATCCCGGGCAGCCGGGCAAACAGACGGCCTTCACCTACGACGGCCTCGGCCGCCGGCGCACGATTGCGAGCACGCCTCCGGGGGGTGGCAGCGCGACCACGACGGCGTACCTGTGGTGCGACGAGGATATCTGTCAGGCCCGTGACGGCAGCAACACGCCGATCCGCTCGTACTACGACGAAGGCGAGTACGTGCCGAGCACGCCGACGCAGACGTTGTACTACGGCATCGACCAGATCGGCTCGGTGCGGCGGGTCTTCGCCAGCACTACGAGCGCGCCCGCCTACGGTTACGATCCCTATGGCCTGCCGTCACAGGCGACAGCGTCACTCACCGACTTCGTTTATGCTGGCATGCTCCATAACATCGACAGCGGGCTCTATCTCACAAATTATCGCGCTTATGATCCGATGGCCGGCCGTTGGCTATCGCGTGATCCATTGGGAGAGGCGCGTGATGCCGCCGGAAACCTGTATCCGTACGCTGGGGGAAATCCGATCAGCAGGCTCGATCCGTTAGGCCTGGAGCCGGAAGGTCATCATTGGGTAATAGGGCCAATCAGGAACGATCCAAACTTGTCTCCTGAGGCACGGCATATATTCAATAACGTGCGGACTGGGCCATACGGCGAACCACATCGATGGAGCAAGGAGCACTCTGAGTACAATAAAGGCGTCCAAGAGCTTTGGGATAAGAAAAAAATTGATCCATCAAAAATGACTGCAAAAGAAGCGCAAGATTTTATCCGACAAATCATGGAGAGTAAGGATCCGCGGATTGCGAGCTATAAGCAGTGGATAATTAGGCAGTGCATGAAATATGGCCAACGCGGAGGCGCTTGGCTACGTGGAGGCACCAATGAGTGAATTTCAGGGAAAGAGTTTGCGTGAGCTATTGCCAGGAATGCAGTTGGCTGTTTTCGAAATCACCTGGTTCACCTTCCCTTGGATACACAGTATCTGGATCAAACAAAACAACGGACAGATTCAGTTCTTTGTGGAAGTTGCCAGTGCGCCTTCAGAAGACGAACAGGAAAATTGTCGGCGATTACTGAAAGAAATGCTCGATGTCGCAATGCCCTATACCGATCACACTGTAGAGTACGGCCCGATGGGCTCGCAGGTCGACGGCTATCACGAGCTAATGTCAGACCGTTTGTTCAAAGCGATCGCCAGTAAGGTCGCTCCTTGGAGACTAGAGGTTGGCCGATAGGCACACTATTCGCTCGACGGTCATAGGATGACCGAGTTGAAATCGACATCTCCTCCGGGGCGGCGAAGAGGGATCGGAAATCCGCGAAGTCGTTGGACCACAGTTAAAGGAGCAATTGCGACTCATCGGCTAACGCCGACGGCATCCGCACCACGCAGTTCACCTACGTGCTGGTGGACTGGCGGTGAGCCTGGCAGTGGCAGCAGGCACCAGCAGCCCAGTTGATCTCTGCACGCAGACTCTCGATCCCAATTGTATGAATTGTTACCACCACATTGATCCGTCACCACGGTAGTGCATTCTGTCCCGACCCAGCCTTGGGTTGTAGTGAGGGCGTGACCGATGACGGATGGCGTGTTCCAGGATGCTGCTTACGCCGCCGTCGCGCGACGGGACGCCGACCGTTGGCGCCTGTTCCTGCTCCTCGTGTCACTGGCGAGTCTGCTGCCCTTCGCGGTGGCCCCGCTGACGGTGCACGTCATCCCGCCGGAGAGCCCCGCGATATTCGGCTACGCCCTTGTCGCGCTTCTCGGCGCCAACGTTCACGTTGCCTGCACCGGCTGGTTCTACACCGATCCGCAAATGCGCGCCCACTTCGCGGCCCGTCCGGCGCGATACCTCGTGGCGCCCGTGCTGCTGGTGGCCGGCAGCGCCGCCGTCTTCTACGTCGCGGATCGTCCGGCGATCTACTACCTGATCTTCGCCTTCCTGTGCTGGCAGCTCTGGCACTACCAGAAGCAGAACGTCGGGCTGCTGAGCTTCGTAGCCGCCGGCACCGGCAAGGTGCCGGTCTCGATCTGGGAACGTCGGACGTTGATGCTGGCGGCCATTGCCGGAATTCTCGGCTTCTTCAGGATCAATCAGGGACCCTCCGTCGCCTTCACCGACCTGTACCTGCCGCTTCACCAGGTCGGGCTCGCCATCTACCTGGTCCTGGTGCCGATCGCCTTCTGCCTGGCGCTGCTGCGATGCCCCGCCTTGCTGACGAACCGGCTGCGGCTTGCCTTCTTCTGCTATGGAACCCTGTTCTTCGCTCCCGTCTTCGTCTTCAAGGACCTGATCTCGGCAACCGCGGGATACGCCTTCGCCCACGGCCTGCAATACGTCGTCTTCATGGGCTTCGTCAGCGCCGGCAGGCAGGTCAACCTTCGATCCCTCATCAAGCTCGGGATCATCGCGCTCTGCGGCGGTCTCTTCCTCGACCAGCTGTGGTACACGCCGAACCTGCTCGACATGCCGCTCGGCACGGCGATCTATGGGGCAATGCTCGGCGTCACCATGAGCCATTTCGTCATCGACGCCGGCGTCTGGCGCCTGCGCGAGCCGTTCCAGCGCGGCTACATGCGCGAAAAGTTCGACTTCATCTTTCGACGATCCTGAACGGCCATAGCGACCGGCCATTGTGCGATGGTCGTTGCCCCCGCCTCGTGTGGAGGGGCTGGCCGGCATCCAGAGTTTGCCTCTAACGTTTTCCCGCCAGCTGCTGCATAGCTGGCGCAGAGGAGGACTCTGTGTCCAAGACGCTGACCGGAACATGCTTCTGCCGCGCCGTGCGCTACGGCGTGGCTGACGAATTCCGCTACGCCATGTACTGCCACTGCTCCAACTGCCGACGCACCACGGGCTCGGCCTTCAAGCCGTTCGCCGGCATCGAGCGCGAGAAGTTTGCCGTCACGCAGGGGGCGGACAAGCTCATGGTCTACGGCGACGACAAGGCCAACGACACGCACTGCCGCGTCTGCGGCTCACTTCTCTTCTCGGTTGTCCGCGATGGCGCCTTCGTCCATGTCACCATGGGCACGCTCCTGGACGATCTGTCGATCCGCCCGAGCCGGCACATCTTCGTCGGTTCCAAGGCGCCGTGGTTCACCATCACCGACGACCTGCCGCAGCACCAGGAGTTCCCAAGCTGAACGACCGATTGCGGCGGCAATGCAGAGAGGCGCGGGCTGCGTCAATGCGCGCGCAGCTATGCGCCCAGCGGGCCCGGACGCTGTCGTAGACTGCGGGCGCCGCCGAGGCGGGAGCAAGGATGCGCAAGCAAGCGAGTGTCGGAAAACGTGTTCGTCCCGGTCGCCGCTCGCAGCCGCCTGTCGTCGAAGTGACCGAATCGCGCGATCACTTGCAGATCTGGCTGCATGATGCCGGTGCCAAGCGGTTGGCCGGATCGATCGGCGTCGAGTTGGCCTCGGACGCCCGGCGTCTGGGACAGGATCTCGTCGATGAGCTGATCGACGACGCGCTGCGCGAAGCGGATCGCCGGTCTGTTCAATCCTGAATTGCCTTGCCACGCCAACGGCGGTCAGCCTGCTGACCGCCGTCCCATCGTCAGCACTTTGGACGTGGTGAGGAGCCGCCTCGGCGAGGTCTCTAGGCTTGCTGAATTGCCGACAGTATCCATTTGCCGCCGCGGCTGCGGAGAAAGGTCCAGACCTCCGTCGCCTCGGTGCGAACGTGCTCGTTGCCGTCGACGATCTTGCCGTCGGCGATGGTGCGGGTCACGTCGATCATGCTGAAGCGCATGGCTACCGTCGCGTAGTCGAGGCCCGCCTCGCTCCAGGCTTCCGACAGGTCGCCCTGTTCGAGCTTCACCGCCTCGACCTTGTTCTCGACGCCGCGGCTGGCGTTGCGCGACAGCTCTTCGGAGAAATAGCCGAGCATCTCCGGTGTCGCGAGGCTACGCAGCGTGGCGAGGTCGCCGTTGCTGTACGCCGCCTGGACGTCGGTCAGCAGCGTCTCGAAGGCCTGGTAGTCGTTGGCGGCGATGGCGAGTTGTGCGGACGCGTTGCCCAAGGCATTGCCGCCGCCGGCCGTTGCGCTGGCGGGCAAGGCCACGCTCGAACGCGCCATCGGCGCCTCGGTCGTCCCCGGCGAGGCCGCGTAGGCAAGGCCCGCGCCTGCCGGCTGGGCGCGCGCGGCGCTCCAGCTGCGGAACAGCCGAAAGGCCAGGTAGCCGACGCCGCCGATCAGCAGGACCTGCAGGAGCAGGCCCAGGAAGCCGGCGCCGCCGCTCAGGCCGCCGCCAAAGCCGCCGCCGAACAGCATGCCGATCAGGCCGGCGCCGAGCATGCCGCCTACAAGGCCGGAGAGGAACGGATTGCGCGCCATGAAGCCGCCCGGTTGCGGCGTGGCCTGCGTCGGGGCACCCGTTGACGGCTTCTGCGCCGGCTGTTGCGGCGTCGTGCTGCGTTCCACGGGTTTGGTCTTGGGCGCGGTTTGGGTCGGCGGCGGCGCCTGGTCGGTGTGGCTGCCGCGACTGCCGGAGCTCGTGCCTGCGCCGGCGCGCGCCTCGGCCAATGACGGTGCGATGATGATCGCGGCGGCGATTGCCGCAAGCCAACGAATGTTCTTCATTTTCAAATCCCTGTCTGACAAGGCCAACGGCCGTCTTGTTGGGCGAACACCGTCGCCATTCATGGGCATCCGCCGGCGATCGATGCCGGCAGAGTGCAGTGCTTGTGAGAAAGATACCAGAAGCTTCAGCCCTGGCCATATGAAGGTCATATGAAAACCGGCCGGCTTCGCCGTCTCTATGAAAAGGGCGGCGCAAGCATATGGAATGTTTATGCGGTTAGGGCCGACATTGCTTCGTGACCCTGACGATGCCTGGCCCGATGCCCAAACCAATCGAAAATGACGGCCGCAGTTCTGCGTATTGGCGCAAGCGCGCAAGGGACGCCCGCGTGCGATCTGCCGAAATGACGGACGCGGCCACTGAAGCCAAGCTGCAGACGATTGCCCGAATGTATGACCAGATGGCCGATCATGCGGCCAAACGGGAAGCACGGCTAAAGCGCGCTTAAGGGCTCGAAATGTACGAGTGGAGGTCAACCATGGAAGAGCGCTTTTCCGATAAGACGGTCTACCAGCGCTTCGAAGCGGCCATCGATCGCATCGACAGGAAGCAACGCCCGCCGAGCCCTCATGAGGCTGGCACGCTGTTGCGAGTGCTCCGCACCATCAAGGTCGGTAATTTTGAACGCGCGACCGAGTTGCTGAGCCGCCTTCATCTGGTTGTTCCGGCGTTTGCATCCGACGGCGGCGGCAGGACGGCGGCGGGACCGGTCACGACAAGACACCTCCGCGACAGGCTGAGGGGGATCCGAATCAAGGCGATCTAGCCTCACGAAGGAATGCCCCGCTGCGACTGGGGGCTGAGTCGCCAACATCGGTGCGCGTTTTGAGCGCCTGCCGTTCCCGCTCGCCCGCGGAACCGTGCATTCACGAGGATCTCGCCGATCGTTCGCAGCAGTGCAATGTCGTCCTCGGTCCAGCGCTTCTTGCTTTCGACGGCGTCGAAGCCCGGCGGCGCCCCGGATGCTGCTGTCAGTGCTGGCATAGCGCGGATTTGCGCGACTGGTCGGGCCTTTGACCGTGCCGCCTGCTTCTTGCGTTTGGCGTCGGACAGCAAGCGCCTCGCGGCAAGCGAATCCTGCCTTGGAATGCGCCCCTTATACGTTATACGGCACGCAAAATAATCGTACGCACTTATACTAACTAAAGTCATTTTTTGGCAAGCTGGTGACAGCTCACCTGGCTCCGAGTGCTTCCGGTAAAACACTCTTCGATTGACGTCGCCTGGAGGATACGCGATCTGTAGGCTCAGCAGAACGAGGAGTATCTGATGCGCCTACGTATACTGTTGGTTGCAATCGCGATCTGCCTTCCGCCGCCGGCCGGCGCGCAGACCGCGCCGATGGATTGCACTGTCGGCCCCATCATCAAGACCTTCGGAGGCTCGAAATGGGTGGTCAACAGCTGCTCCGACGGCCGCACGGTGGTTCTCATGGCCATGAACGACAGTCCGGCTTTCCCCTGCTTCATCAAGATGGAGCCAGCGACCGAAGGTTACAACATCAATGGTCGCGGCAAAGGCGATAAGCAGGCAACGAATGCAGCCATGGACGAGCTCGCCGCGCTGTCGGTGGCGGACATCGAGGGCATGATCGACGAGACGAAGCAGCTGCAGAAGCTAAAGTGACCACGGCAGGCAGAATTAATTACTGAGATAATTGTTTTACCACTATAGTTATTGACATGGCAGGACCTTTCCCGTACCCTGACCGCTCGCCTTCGTTTCGGGGAGCGTCCAATGTTCAACGTTCGTCCCAATCTGCGTGTACCTGGCTTCAACGTCCGGGAACCGGAGGAAGAGGTGCCCGGGTTTCGCCTCAACGCGGACGGCACGATCGGCAAAGCGCCGATGACCGCTGCGAAGCCCGATGGCAATCCATTCGACATCTTCTTCGAACCGCAGCCCCAGGGTGCCTGGCCACCGCCGTACCTGGCCTTCGCCAGAGGCGGCGGCATCGGCAGCCCCGAACTGCCGGCGAACGATGGACGGTCTACCTTCCCGAGCGCCGCCGCCGGCGAGCGCCAGGCGGATGGACCCCAGGCCGGCAACCTGCTTTTCGATCCTTCGACACCGCGCGCAGTGACGCCGGTCAGGTGCGAGTCGACGGGCGGCGCGTTCAGCTGCACGACCCCGGGCGGGACGTCTTTCGGTCCGTTGCCGGCGCCGAAGGGATTCCCGGCGACCATCGGGCCGGATAGCGGCACCCATCACCAGTACCGCTACGAGTCGGCGCCCTTCTACAATCCAAAGGAGGTGATGCGACAGGCGATCGAACGACCGACGTTCGGTCCAAGCGATCTCAACAGCCCCGCGACACGGGAGGGGACGGCGAACGAGGCGACGCCGCAGCCTTATCATACGATTGCGGAAGCCGTGAAGGCGGCAACAGGCATGCACGGATTCCCGGTGGGACCGGTCAAATCCCATGTCACGGAGGACCAGCACGGCAATACGGTCGTCGTCAACGTGACCGAACTTGGCCACGTTCTCTTCCCAGGCTACGTCGTTCACTCCATCGTCAAGTCAGATGATGGCTCGTACAGGCTCGTCACGGAAGGCGAAGGCCTCGGCCTCTTGCAGTCGAAGCAGGCGCCGGAGAAGCTGCGAGACATCATCAACAGGCAGACGTGGGAGGAATACCAGAGGCAGACCCTCGACCGGGCGAAGCCGCGCTAGACGCGGCTTCGATGTCTACGGCTTGTAGGTGCTCACGGGAGCCAACACCACGCTCTCTGTCGGAAATACCGGGAATGCCGGAAAGTCCGATTTTTGCTGGCAGTGCAGTCGACCACTCAGACGTACTCGACCTTCACGATCTCGATCTCTTCCTCGCCGTGAGGCGTGCGCATCTTCACGACGTCGCCTTCGAAGGCGCGCAGGACGGCGCGGGCGATGGGCGAGATCCAGCTGACATGGCCCTTCGAGAGGTCGACCTCGTCGACGCCGACGATCTTGACCGTGCGTTCCTCGCCCTTCTCGGTGGCGCAGGTCACGGTGGCGCCGAAGAAGACCTGGTCGGTCTTGGGCCGCTTGGCCGGGTCGACGACCTCGGAGCGCTCCAGGCGCTTGGAGAGGAAGCGGATGCGCCGGTCGATCTCGCGCAGGCGCTTCTTGCCGTAGAGATAGTCGCCGTTCTCCGAGCGGTCGCCGTTGGCGGCGGCCCACGACACGACCTGCACGACCTCGGGCCGCTCCTTGCGCATGAGCGTCATCAGCTCCTCACGCAGGCGCTCGAAGCCCTGCGGGGTCATGTAGTTCTTGGCGCCGGCGGGCAGGCCCGCGATCTCGTCGGGGAGATCGTCCTCGTCCTCGCCGTCGCTTTCCTTGGTGAAGGCCTTGCTCATTTCGGCTTCTATTTTATCAAGGCGGATCCAATGACCGCCAGCCCGCCCTGACTGTCGCCTCCAGCGCCGTCTATTACTGGGGTGGCACAAATAATAACTCTAGTGTTGACAAGGAGTCGGCTGCTCGTATAATGTCGGGCGGCACACAGGTAAGAAAAGGGGCCCGCAGCTTGGCCCGTGAGGAGTAGCGCCATGTTCAATGTCCGCCCAGATGCAGGCGTACCTGGATTTCGCTTCATGCCGCCAGACAATACGCCTGGGTTTCGCGTCGGCAGCAGCGGTGAGGTTCGCCCAGAGACTTCTGGCTATGGGCGCACGTTCCTTAACAACAACCCGTATGGCGATGCTGCATCGGCCGCCCTTTTGAATGCGATCGATTTTCTGCATTCCGGCTTTCCCGACGAGGCGAAATCCGCTGACGGCACAATTGCGCCCACTCTCGTTCCTGCGCCGGGCAGCGGAGGCAGCGGCTGGGACAAATGCACGTTGATGCCTGGCTTTGGACAGTTCCGGATGTGCCTGTACAGTTGCCCGGATGGCACAATACGGCGCTTGCACGGCATCGGAGGGATTGGATGTCCGCCATACATCTTCCGGAATGACGGCCTCGGTCTTTGACGGGCGTTCGTTGACAAATGGTCAAGCAGCCTAAGTTCACGAAGCGTGCCGCGGAGGAGATCGCCCGCCTGGAAGCGGTTCGCCGCGCGCATTTGCCTCCGGGAAACTACATGAGCTTCATCGGATGGGCGGAGGATTGGGAACCAGATGCTTCGCCTGATCCGGCGTCCGGCTACTATGCCTTCTCTGATGCCAAGGGCATACCGGAGGACTTACAAGTCGAATGCCATGGCGTTCGGATAGTCTACATCATTCCTGACCGTCTGCTGGCCAAACTGCGGTCCTCTGTTCTCGACTTCGATGGCGAGCGATTCGTGTTCGTCAAAAGCGACGAAGCTGGTCGCACCTAGTCGGATGAAGCGGGGCTCATCAACTTCCGCGCTTCGATCGTGACGACGGCGTTGGCTATGTTATGGCGAACCATGGAAGACTATCGCCCGCCCCGCCTGCAACGCGCCTCCGGCGAAAGCCGTGTCGCCTTCGACCTGCGGGACGGCCGGACGCGGCTCGGCGACCTCTATCAACGCGATCCCTGCCGGGTTTTGTTCCCTGAATCCGAGCCCGGCGAGCCGCCGCAGGCCGTCCTTTTGACGACCTCGGGCGGGGTGACCGACGGCGATTCACTGAAAATGGCGGTCGAGATCGGCCCCGGGGCGACGGCTGTCGCTACCACCCAGGCGGCGGAGAAGATCTACCGGGCCGCCAAGGGCGGCGGCCATTGCGCCATCGATGTCGCGGTCCGCGTCGCCGCGGGGGCGGCCCTGGAATGGCTGCCGCAGGAGACCATCGTCTTCGAGGGCGCGCGGCTCAAGCGCCGCACCGTGGCCGAGGTCGAGCCGGGCGGCGCGCTGCTCGCCTGCGAGATGGTCGTGCTGGGCCGCGCCGCCTCGGGCGAGACTTTTACCGCGGGGCTGCTGCTCGATTCATGGTCGGTGCGACGGACCAGCCGTCTCGCCTGGACCGACACGCTGCGCGTCGAAGGCCAGACGCCGACGGGCGCGGGCTTCGGCACGGCCAACGCGCTCGCCACCATGATCGGCGTGTGGGACGAGCCGCAGCCGCAGTTCGAGAAGGCGCGTGCGCTGCTCGAGGCCGCGTCCGGCGTGCGCGCCGGGGTCACGCTGGTGAACGGCGTGATGGTGGCCCGCCTGCTGGGTGAGGCGACGATGGTGCGGCATGCCGCCATCCGCTTTCTCACCGATTTTCGCGGCCGCCGTCTGCCGCGAGTCTGGCATGTTTGATGCAGCCTCTTATAGTCGGGCCCAGCTCGGGGGAAACGATCGATGAATCTGACGCCGCGTGAAAAGGACAAGCTTCTGGTCGCCATGGCGGCCAACGTCGCCCGCCGCCGCCTCGAACGCGGCGTGAAGCTCAACCATCCCGAGGCGATCGCGCTGATCACCGACTTCGTCGTCGAAGGCGCGCGCGACGGCCGCTCGGTGGCCGATCTGATGCAGGCCGGCGCCCACGTGCTGCGGCGCGAGCAGGTGATGGAAGGCGTCGCCGACATCATCGAGGAGATCCAGGTCGAGGCGACGTTTCCCGACGGCACCAAGCTCGTCACCGTCCATGCCCCCATTCGCTGACGCATCTTCTTCCTCCCCACGCTCCGCGTGGGGAGGTGGCCCGAAGGGCCGGAGGGGTCATGAGCCCTCGTCCGCCGCCCAAAAAAGTCGCAAGGAAACCGATCGATGATCCCAGGTGAAATCCAGGCCGCTCCCGGCGAGATCGAGCTCAACAAGGGCCGCAACCCCATCACCATCGAGGTCGCCAACACCGGCGACCGGCCGATCCAGGTCGGCAGCCACTACCATTTCTTCGAGACCAACGAGGCGCTGAAGTTCGACCGCAAGCGCACCAAGGGCATGCGGCTCGACATCGCCGCCGGCACCGCCGTGCGCTTCGAGCCCGGCCAGTCGCGCACCGTCAGGCTGACGCCCTACATGGGCGGCCGCGAGAGCCACGGCTTCCAGGCCAAGGTCTCGGGCAAGCTCGGGCCCATCGCCAAGGTCGGGCCGTCGAACGAGGGGCCGACGCGCATCTCGCGCTCGGCCTACGTCCACATGTTCGGGCCGACGACCGGCGACAAGGTGCGGCTGGCCGACACCGATCTCTTCATCGAGGTCGAGCGCGACCACACGACCTACGGCGAGGAGGTGAAGTTCGGCGGCGGCAAGGTGATCCGCGACGGCATGGGCCAGAGCCAGCGCACGCGGGCGCAGGGCGCGGTCGACACCGTGATCACCAATGCGCTGATCGTCGATCATTGGGGCATCGTGAAGGCCGATATCGGTCTCAAGGACGGCCGCATCGTCGGCGTCGGCAAGGCCGGCAACCCCGATGTCCAGTCCAAGGTCGACATCGTCATCGGTCCGGGCACCGAGGCGATCGCGGGCGAGGGCAAGATCGTCACCGCGGGCGGCATCGACTGCCACATCCATTTCATCTGCCCGCAGCAGATCGACGATGCGCTCTACAGCGGCGTCACCACCATGATGGGCGGCGGCACGGGGCCCGCACACGGCACCTTCGCCACCACCATCACGCCCGGCCCCTGGCATATCGGCCGCATGCTGCAGGCGGCCGAGGGCTTCCCGATGAATCTCGGCTTCTTCGGCAAGGGCAACACCAGCAAGCCCGCCGGCATCAAGGAGCAGGTCGAGGCCGGCGCCTGCGGGCTGAAGCTGCACGAGGACTGGGGCACCACGCCCGCCGCCATCGACAATTGCCTGAGCGTCGCCGACCGCATGGACGTGGCTGTGGCGATCCACACCGACACGCTGAACGAGTCCGGCTTCGTCGAGACCACGCGGGCGGCCTTCAAGGGCCGCGCCATCGCCACCTTCCACACCGAGGGCGCGGGCGGCGGCCATGCGCCCGACATCATCCGGCTGTGCGGCGAGAAGAACGTGATGCCGTCGTCGACCAATCCGACGATGCCCTACACGGTGAACACGGTCGACGAGCATCTCGACATGCTGATGGTCTGCCACCATCTCGACCAGGCGATCCCCGAGGACGTGGCCTTCGCCGAAAGCCGCATCCGCAAGGAGACGATCGCGGCCGAGGACATCCTGCACGACATGGGCGCGTTCTCGATGATGTCGTCCGACAGCCAGGCGATGGGCCGCGTCGGCGAGGTCTTGATCCGCACCTGGCAGACCGCCGACAAGATGAAGAAGCAGCGCGGCCGGCTGAAGGAAGAGACCGGCGACAACGACAACGTGCGGGTCAAGCGCTACGTCGCCAAGTACACGATCAATCCCGCCATCACCCACGGCATCTCGCGCCATGTCGGCTCGATCGAGGTCGGCAAGCGCGCCGACCTGGTGATCTGGTCGCCCGCCTTCTTCGGCGCCAAGCCCGACTGCGTGCTGATCGGCGGCACGATCGTGGCCGCCCCGATGGGCGATCCCAACGCCTCGATCCCGACGCCGCAGCCCGTGCACTACCGGCCGATGTTCGGCGCCTTCGGTAAAAGCCTTGTGGCCAGCCCGGCGCTGTTCGTATCCCAGGCCGCCATCACCAAGGGCGTCGCCAAGAAATGGGGCCTCACGCGGCCGATGCTGGCGGTGAAGGGCACCCGCAAGATCGGCAAGAAGGACATGGTGCACAATTCCCTGTGTCCCAATATCGAGGTCGACCCCGAAACCTACGAGGTCCGCGCCGACGGCGAGCTTCTGACCTGCGAGCCGGCAACGGTGTTGCCGATGGCGCAGCGCTACTTCTTGTTCTGATGATGAGCACCCGTCATCGCTGGGGGCGCGCCACTCCAGTGGCGCGATCTTCCTCTCGCATCGACAAAGACGCGCCACTGGAGTGGCGCGCCCCCAGCCCATGAAACGCGCCATCGAAGTCCTGCGCGCCGGCCATTGGCCGTCATCCGAGCGCGCCGACACCGTCACCCTGCTGTTCGACGACCGCTATCGCCGGCGGCTCAGGATGCTGGGCGACGGTGGCCTCGACTTCCTGCTCGACCTCATAGAGCCCATCGTGCTCCACACCGGCGACGGCCTGAAGCTGGAGGAGGGCGGCTTCGTCGAGGTCAAGGCGGCCGAGGAGGACCTGGTCGAGGTCCGTGGCCGCGACGCCGCTTCGTTCGCCCGCATCGCCTGGCATCTCGGCAATCGCCACCTGCCGGCCGAGATCGGAGCCGACCGCATCCTGATCCGCGACGACCACGTCATCGTCGACATGCTGAAGGGCCTCGGCGCCGAGGTGCGCAAGGTCAAGGCGCCGTTCGATCCCGAAGGCGGCGCCTACGGCCAGCACAACCACGATCTCGGCCATCGCCACGGCCCGCTGCACGAGGACCGCCATGGTTAGCCTCCTCATATTCTTCCGGACCGCGCGCATCCTGCGCGCTCATGATCATGAGCGCGCAGGATGCGCGCGGTCCGGAAGACCATGACTATGCCTGACCCGCTGTACCGCCTGCTCGCCTGGCTGTCGCCCGCCTATCCCATCGGCGCCTTCAGCTATAGCCACGGCGTCGAGACCGCGGTCGAGGAGGGCTTCATCAAGGATCGCGCCAGCCTGGTGACCTGGCTGCAAAGCGTCCTGCTGCAAGGCACGGGCGTCGTCGACGGCGCGCTGTTCGCCGCGGCCTGGCGCGCCGCCGAGGCCGAGGAGTGGACATCGTTCGACGCCATCGCCGAGCGCGCCGCGGCCTGGCGCGGCACCTCGGAGATGGCCCTGGAATCGCGCCAGCAGGGCGGCTCGTTCCTGTCGATCACCCGCACCGCCTGGCCGCATCCCGCGCTCGACGCCGTGCACGAGCGGCTGGTGGGCGAGCTGTCGCTGCCGGTCGCCGTGGCGCTCGCGGCCGCGGTGCACGGCATTGCCCTCGACCGCGCCCTCGAAGGTTATCTGCACGCCTTCACGGCCAACCTGATCTCGGCCGCAGTGCGCTCCGTGCCGCTGGGCCAGAGCGACGGCCAGATCGCCCTGGCGGCGCTGGAGCCCGCCGTGCGGCAGTCGACCGAGGCCGCGCTGGCTAAAACCTCGCTCGACGAGGTCGGCACGGCCACGCCCTTGCTCGACTGGTGCTCGCTCCGCCACGAGACCCAGTACACGCGGCTGTTCCGCTCATGAACGTGCTGTTCGCCTTCCTGCTGTTCGTGGGCGTCGGCGCCGTCGCCGTCATCCATGCGATGTGGGGCATGGGCTACAACTGGCCCGAGGCCACCGAGGAGGCGCTGGCCAGAAGCGTCGTCGGCGACGGCCGCCGCCGCATGCCGCCCGCCTGGCAGTGCTATGCCGTGGCCGTCGTCCTTGCCCTTGTGGCGCTGTGGGCCTTCTTCCTGCTGGGCCGCGACGAGGAGCCCTGGGTCCAGTCCGTCACCTTCATCATCGCCGGCGTGTTCGTGGCGCGCGGCGTGGCGGGCTATACGCCGACGTGGCGCGGCCATTTCCGCGACGAACCGTTTGCCACGCGCAACAGGCGGTACTATTCGCCTTACTGCCTGCTGATGGGCATCGGCTATCTGTCGCTGCTGGCCGGCGAGATGGAGCGTCAATGAGCCTGCGTGGTCCCCTCAGGGTGGGAGTCGGCGGCCCGGTCGGGTCGGGCAAGACCGCGCTGGTCGAACGCCTGTGCAAGAAGATGCGCGGCGAGTACGACATCGCCGTCGTCACCAACGACATCTACACCAAGGAAGACGCCGAGTTCCTGACCCGCGCCGGGGCGCTCGAGCCCGAGCGCATCGTCGGCGTCGAGACCGGCGGCTGCCCGCACACGGCGATCCGCGAGGATGCCTCGATCAACCTGGCCGCGGTGTCCGACATCGTGCGCAAGTGGCCGAAGCTGGAGATCGTGTTCGTCGAATCGGGCGGCGACAACCTCGCCGCCACCTTCTCGCCCGAGCTGGCCGATCTCACGATCTACGTGATCGACGTCGCCGCCGGCGAGAAGATCCCGCGCAAGGGCGGGCCCGGCATCACCCGCTCCGACCTGCTGGTGATCAACAAGATCGATCTCGCGCCGCTCGTCGGCGCCAACCTCGACGTCATGGACCGCGATGCGCGCAGGATGCGCGGGACGCGGCCGTTCCTGTTCTCCAACCTCAAGGAGAACAAGGGAGTCGACGACATCGCCGCCTTCATCGTACGTCAGGGCGGCCTGAAGGGGAGTTCTTGAACATGCGTCGCACGATCTGTCTTGCCGCCCTGGCCCTGCTGGCCGCGAGCCCCGCCCTGGCCCATCCCGGCCACGAGACCTCGGGTTTCCTGCACCCCTTCACCGGCCTGGACCATATGCTGGCCATGGTCGGCGTCGGCCTGTGGGCCGCCCTTTTGGCCGGCCGCAAGCTCGTGATCGCGGTCGCGGTGCCGGGCGCCTTCCTGGCGATGATGGCGATCGGGGCAGCTGCCGGTTTTGCGGGCATAAAACTGCCTCTTGTTGAGGCGGCGATCCTGGCCTCGGTGTTCGTGATCGGCGGTCTCATCATAGGTGCGGTGCGCCTGCCGGTGGCCTGGGCGATGGCCGTCGTCGGCCTGTTCGCGGTCTTCCACGGCTACGCCCACGCCCTCGAAGCGCCCCCGACCGGGGCCGGCAGCTACATCTTGGGCTTCCTTGCAGCAACGGCACTTCTGCAGGGCGTCGGCCTGGCGCTGGGCTGGGTTGTGCACAGGGCTGTGGGCGACGTCGGCGTGCGGGCGCTGGGCGGCGTCGTGCTGGCGGCCGGCGCGGTCGTTCTGATCGCCCACTGAAGGTTATACCGGACCCTAGCTGGGGTTTGGCACGGCTTTCGCTCTTGCGGCAGTTGACGGGGGGTTTCCGTCGATAAAAAGGAGAGCGGGATGAAGTTGGGATCGATCCTCAAGACAGGCATGGTCGCCGCCGGCCTATTGGCCGGTGCTGCGGGCAGCGCCTTGGCGCAAGGGGCGCCGATCAAGGTCGGCGTGCTGCATTCGCTGTCGGGCACGATGGCGATCAGCGAGACGACCCTGAAGGACGTCATGCTGATGTTGATCGAGGAGCAGAACAAGAAGGGCGGCGTGCTCGGCCGCAAGCTCGAGGCCGTGGTCGTCGATCCGGCGTCGAACTGGCCGCTGTTTGCCGAGAAGGCGCGCGAGCTCCTGCAGAAGGAGAAGGTCGCCGCGGTGTTCGGCTGCTGGACCTCGGTCAGCCGCAAGTCGGTGCTGCCGGTGTTCGAGGAGCTGAACGGCATCCTGTTCTACCCGGTCCAGTACGAGGGCGAGGAGAGCTCGCGCAACGTGTTCTACACCGGCGCCGCTCCCAACCAGCAGGCGATCCCGGCCGTCGACTACCTGATGGCCAACGAGAAGGTGCAGCGCTGGGTGCTCGCCGGCACCGACTACGTCTATCCGCGCACGACCAACAAGATCCTCGAGGCGTACCTCAAGCAGAAGGGCGTCAAGCAGGAAGACATCATGATCAACTACACGCCGTTCGGTCATTCCGACTGGCAGTCGATCGTGGCGGAGATCAAGAAGTTCGGCTCGGCCGGCAAGAAGACCGCCGTCGTGTCGACCATCAACGGCGACGCCAACGTGCCGTTCTACAAGGAGCTGGGCAACGCCGGCATCAAGGCCAAGGACATCCCCGTGGTGGCCTTCTCGGTCGGTGAGGAAGAGCTCGCCGGCATCGACACCAAGCCGCTGCTCGGCCATCTCGCCGCCTGGAACTACTTCCAGTCGGTGAAGAACCCGACCAACGAGGCCTTCATCAAGGCTTGGCAGACCTTCACCAAGAACCCCAAGCGGGTGACCAACGATCCGATGGAAGCCCACGTCATCGGCTTCAACATGTGGATCGAGGCGGTCAAGAAGGCCGGCACGACGGATCCCGACAAGGTGATCGACGCCATGATCGGCATCACCGTGCCGAACCTGTCGGGTGGCTACTCGGCGATGATGCCGAACCACCACATCACCAAGCCGGTCCTGATCGGCGAGATCCAGGGCAACGGCCAGTTCGACACGGTGTGGCAGACCCCGGGCCTGGTGGTCGCGGAAGAGTGGTCGCCCTACCTGCCGGACTCCAAGGACCTGATCGCCGATTGGCGCAAGCCCATGAACTGCGGCAACTTCAACGTCGTCACGGGCAAGTGCGGCGGCAAGGGCAAGTAAGCCCCGGCACTCGCAACTCACAGGGGCGGGGCGACTTTCGAGTCGCCCCGTTCTCATCTCCGGGTTATTCGTCAAAGTCATGTTTTTCCTGCGCCTGCTAGCGGGGGTGTCGTCGGCGCTGGCCGCGGTGGTGATCGCCGCGACGGCCTGGGCTGCCGATCTGCAGACCCTCGTGACCAACCTCACCACCGGCAGCTTCGGCGACCGCGAGACGGCCATCGGCGCGCTGGCGGCGTCGGGCGATGCCCGCGCGGCGCCCATCCTCGAGGCGCTGGGGGCGGGCCAGCTCTACCTGCGCAAGGCCGACAATGTCGTCGTGATCGGCAAGCCCGACGGCAACCAGCTCGCCTTGACCGAAGCCGTCAGCGGCAAGCCGGCGGGCACGGGCAGCGAGGCCGAGCTCGACCGCGTGCGCGTCAACAACCGGCTGCGCGGCGTCATCGAGGCGGCCGTGGGCTCGCTCACGCTCATGAGCCCCGACGCCCGGGTGCGGCGCGGCGCGGCCGACTCGCTCTTCAAGCGTCCCGATCCGGCGGCGCTGGGTGCGCTCGATGCCGCGATCGCGGCCGAGAAGGATGCGCGCATCAAGACCGCCTTCCAGGAGGCGCGCGCCGCCGTCGTCCTGGTTTCCGACGCTCCCAAGCAGGACAAGCTCGCGGCCCTCGACGTCGTGCGCGACAAGGGCAATCGCGATGCGCTCTCCGTCCTGCAGGCCGCCATCAACAGCGCATCCGATCCCGAGATCAAGGCCGCCGCCACCGCCGCCGCCGCCTCGGTGCGCCAGTCGCTCGCCGCCTGGGAAGCCGCGCAGAACGTCTGGTACGGCATCTCGCTCGGCTCGGTGCTGCTGCTGGCCGCCATCGGGCTCGCCATCACCTTCGGCACCATGGGCGTGATCAACATGGCGCATGGCGAGATGGTGATGCTCGGCGCCTACACGACCTTCGTGGTGCAGGACATCATCCGCACCTCGTTCCCGCACCTGTTCGACGCCTCGCTGGTGATCGCGCTGCCGCTCGCCTTCGTGGTCGCGGGCGTGGTCGGCATCGCCATCGAGCGCGGCATCATCCGTTTCCTCTACGGCCGGCCGCTTGACACCCTGCTCGCGACCTGGGGCCTGTCGCTGGTGCTGCAGCAGGCCGTGCGTTCGATCTTCGGGCCGTCCAATCGCGAGGTCGGCGCGCCGGCCTTCATGTCGGGCGCCTTTCAGCTCGGCCAGCTCACCATCACCTACGGCCGCCTGTGGATCGTGGTGTTCTCGCTCCTGGTGTTCGCCACCCTGATCCTGGTGCTGCGCAAGACGCCGCTTGGCCTCTACATGCGCGCCGTCACCCAGAACCGGCCGATGGCTTCTGCGATGGGCATCCGCACCCCGCGCGTCGATGCGCTGACCTTCGGGCTCGGTTCCGGCATCGCCGGCTTGGCCGGCGTGGCGCTGAGCCAGATCGACAATGTCAGCCCCAACTTGGGTCAGGGCTACATCATCGATTCCTTCATGGTCGTGGTGTTCGGCGGCGTCGGCAATCTCTTCGGCACCCTGGTCGGCGCGACCGCGCTCGGCATCGTCAACAAGTTTTTAGAGCCCTATGCCGGCGCCGTGCTGGGCAAGATCCTGGTGCTGGTGTTCATCATCCTGTTCATCCAGCGCCGGCCGCGCGGCCTGTTCGCGCTCAAGGGGCGCGCCGTCGAATGAGGAGGGGCGAATGATCACGCGCTTCCTCTGGCAGGGCATGGGCCCGAGCTTGCGCGCCGCCGTGCTGTTCGTGCTGGCGATCGGCATCATCCTGCCGCTCCTGAACCAGCTCATGCCGGCCGGCAGCACGTTCTATGTGCCGGCCTGGGTGCTGCAGCTGATCGGCAAGTACCTGTGCTTCGCCTCGCTGGCGCTTGCCGTCGACCTCGTCTGGGGCTTCTGCGGCATCCTCACGCTCGGCCATGCCGCCTTCTTTGCGTTGGGCGGCTACTGCATGGGCATGTATCTGATGCGCCAGATCGGCAGCCGCGGCCAGTACGGCAATCCGCTGCTGCCCGACTTCATGGTGTTCCTGAACTACAAGGAGCTGCCCTGGTTCTGGCATGGCTTCGACCAGTTCTGGTTCGCCGCCATCATGATCGTCCTGGTGCCGAGCCTGCTCGCCCTGGCGCTGGGCTGGTTCGCCTTCCGCAGCCGCGTCACCGGCGTCTATCTCTCGATCATCACCCAGGCGATGACCTTCGCCCTCATGCTCGCCTTCTTCCGCAACGACATGGGGCTCGGCGGCAACAACGGCATGACCGACTTCAAGGACATACTGGGCTTTTCCGTTCAGTCCGATGCGACGCGTGCGACACTGTGCTTCGCCTCGGCGCTGGTGCTGGCGATCTTCCTGGTGATCTCGGCCGCCGTCGTCGGTTCGCGCTTCGGCAAGGCGCTGACGGCCGTGCGTGACGCCGAAAGCCGCATGCGCTTCCTGGGCTACCGCGTCGAAGGCTACAAGCTCTTCGTCTTCGTGCTGTCGGCGGCCATGGCGGGCGTCGCGGGCGCCCTCTACGTGCCGCAGGTCGGCATCATCAATCCCAGCGAATTCTCGCCCGGCAACTCGATCGAGGCGGTGCTGTGGGTCGCCGTCGGCGGGCGCGGCACGTTGATCGGGCCGATCATCGGCGCCTTCGCCGTCAACTTCGGCAAGACCTACCTGACGGGCGCGCTGCCCGAGGTCTGGCTGTTTGCGCTCGGCGCACTGTTCATCGCCGTCACGTTGTTCCTGCCCAAGGGCATCGTCGGCCTGTGGGCCCAGGTGCGCAAGGCGAGGGCTCCGGCATGAGCATGACCGAGCACAGGAGCACATCGGCGCTGCTCTATCTCAGCGGCGTCACCGTCTCGTTCGACGGCTTCAAGGCTTTGAACAACCTCTCGCTGCTGGTCGAGCCCGGCGAGATGCGCGCCATCATCGGCCCCAACGGCGCCGGCAAGACCACCATGATGGACGTCGTCACCGGCAAGACCCGGCCCGACGAGGGCGAGGTCGTGTTCGACGGCAAGGCCGACCTCACCAAGCTCGACGAGTCCGACATCGCCACCTTGGGCATCGGCCGCAAGTTCCAGAAGCCCACCGTGTTCGAGAACCACACGGTGCGCGACAACCTTCTGCTGGCGCTTGCGGGCCTGCGTAGCTGGTACAAGCTCTTGCTCGCCGCCCCGACCAAGGCCGAGAACAACCGCCTGGCCGAGATCCTGTCGATCATCCGCATGGAGGCCCAGCAGCACATGCTGGCCGCGCGCCTGAGCCACGGCCAGAAGCAGTGGCTGGAGATCGGCATGCTGCTCGCCCAGGATCCCAAGCTCCTGCTGGTCGACGAGCCGGTCGCCGGCATGACCGACGTCGAGACCGAGACGACAGCCCAGGTGCTGCGCGAGATCAACAAGACCCACTCGGTCGTCGTCGTCGAGCACGACATGAGCTTCGTGCGCGCGCTCGGCGTCAAGGTGACGGTGCTGCACGAGGGCTCCATGCTGGCCGAGGGCACGCTCGACCAGGTGAGCGCCGATCAGCGCGTCGTCGAAGTCTATCTCGGGCGCTGAACGATGCTCGCGGTCCACAACGTCGATCTCTTCTACGGTGCGGCCCAGGCGCTGCGCTCGGTGTCGCTCACCGCCAATATCGGCCGCGTCACCTGCCTGCTGGGCCGCAACGGCGTCGGCAAGACGAGCCTGTTGCGCGCCATCTGCGGCCTGCAGCCGATCGCCTCGGGCTCGATCGCGCTGGACGGCGCCGACGTCTCGCGCCTGCCGCCCTACGAGCGGGCGCGCCGCGGCGTGGCGCTGGTGCCGCAGGGCCGCGAGATCTTCCCGCTGCTGACGGTGAAGGAGAACCTCGAGACCGGCTTCGCCCCCGTCAGCCGCGATCAGAAGAAGGTGCCGGACGAGGTGTTCGAGCTCTTCCCGGTGCTGCAGTCGATGCTGCGCCGCCGCGGCGGCGACCTGTCGGGCGGCCAGCAGCAGCAGCTCGCCATCGGCCGCGCGCTCACCATGCGCCCCAAGCTCCTGGTTCTCGACGAACCGACCGAAGGCATCCAGCCCTCGGTCATCAAGGATATCGGCCGCGCCATCACCTTCCTGCGCCAGCGCGGCGACATGGCGATCCTGCTGGTCGAGCAGTATCTCGACTTCGCCCATGAACTCGCCGACGATTTCGCCGTGATGGACCGCGGCGAGATCGTGATGGCGGGAACCCGCGAGACCTTCGATACCGAGGCGGTGCGCCGTCACATGACGGTCTGATGCTATGAACTGGAGTGCACCTACATCGCCTGGTGCCTGGCCGCCGTCAGCCTGCCGATCCTGGGCGGCTATCTGTTCGAAATAACCCATCAGTGCCGCACGGCAATGCTGATCGCCGCCGGTGCCAATGTCGCGGGCATGGCGATGGCACTCACGATGCCGAGACACGGTTGGCGTGAGGGAGGATAACCGCTCTGATACGCTGTCCTCGTACACCCTTGTTCCTAGGTTTATTTGCGCCTCAGCTCGGCGAGCAGCCGATCGATCAACTTGGTTAGCAACCCAGCGGTGCCATCTCATTCGACAGTTCCTTCCCGACCCACCGTTGGCGACCGGGGTATCGCCGACGCGTACGACGGTCGATTCACTTTCGCTCGGCCAAGCATTCCCGGGGTTCGGCGCGAGTCCCAGAATATCGAATGCCGCCGATATCGTACTTTATGGTCAGGCCTTCCCACGTGTCCTTGCGGCAGAAGATGGAATCGATCGTGCCGACGGTGATCCGGATCGTGTGTTCATCGACTGATGTGATATCGGGTACCTCGAGGGAACTGTAGAGAAACAGAAGCGTCTTACTGCTTTGACCAAGCTTGGAAACGAAGACGCCGGTCTCCGGGCTATGCCAGCAATTTGTAGTGCTGACTTCGAAATCAAAGCCCGCAACGCCGGAGACGCTTGCAAGCACCTCGGTAAGGCAGACGCCTGCCTTCCAGTAGTCAAAGGCTGCGCCCACCGCAAAATACAGCACGCCGCATATCGCGGCTACTTCCGCGAACCAACGTAGGTCGCTTCGGATCGGCTTGGGGACGCTCGACAACAGCCCCCTCAATGCGCGAAAGACCTTCACCCAAGCACCTCAATCGCTCACGAATACCACCACACAAAACGCCTGCCAATACTATAGAGAGCAATTTAGTAAGGGATACAATTTATAGTTGCAAACTCAACGTGCTTCATCGGAATGCGGAAGGCACCGTTCCGGGATCAACGATCCTAGCTCCTCACCGCATCGGAGGTTTATCGAACATGCCACTCTCGCCAATCTGATAGCCTCGGGTTATGAACTTGAGTTGCGTGGCGCTTAGTCCGAAAGGCTGGCTTGGATCGGTGTTATCCGAAAAGTTGCGCGCGAACGTCCCGGCGATGTCCAGTACCTCCTCAAGGGTCAGTCCTGCCTGCTGAGCAAACAGCCCAACGTTCAGGTTCGAGACCTTTTCGAATTGCTGCAAATGTGTGTAGCCGGTAATCATGTTACCTCGACGCTGGTAGTCGAAGGTGCCTCCGTGGCCGAGGTTCAAGCCGAGAGCGGCTGCTAGATAGAGGCGCGCGGCGATAGGGGTCACGGCCAGTGCCCGAACCTTTTCCCTGGTTTCGCGACCCGCCTCCGCCACTGCGCTCAAATCAGCCACGGGTGCCATCAGTTTGCCTGTTGGAGATTGCGGATCTGCAACAGTCGATCCATCTGGAAAGACAACCGCCACGCCTGGCGATGGGTCCTTCTGCAACTTGGGCTTCGGCGCCTGCTGCTGAAGGATCTTTGTCTCTCCCGATCCGGGGTCTCTATTGCCGACGCGGACGATATTCAGATCCGTCGGTCGGTCGGATGCCGGTCGTCGCCCGTCGGCCTCTGGTAGAGCACCAGGCTCGGCAGCATCCCCAAGGCCGGTGTCCGGTGTCGGCAAACCTTCGGCGGCGATCGGTCCCTCGAACGGCACCGATGAGTGCGGTCGGGATATCGGCGCCGGGTTCGCTGTGGAGTTGAGGGAGGCGAGTAGCGGCCGCAGCCCGTCATTGGGATTCAGCTGCTCTGGGAACGATCGGGACGCCGTCACATCGAATGGCAGACTAGGCGTTGTGGTGCCGGCGAAGGACGACGAACTGGCAGGTGGTGGAATTGATGATGAAGGCTCAACGGGGGGCATGCCGTCCGTCCGGGCTGCCTCTGGGTCAGCCATCGGCACGGCGCCGAGGTCGCCGTAGAACCTGCGAGCAAAGGTAAGATAAGGTGGAAGCATTCCATCGCCAGCGGGCATGAAGGCGTTGGTGCCCAGGCGTGATCGATCGAAGGGACCGAACGGATTGGCGCCGCCGTCGAAATCAAGTGGCGCTGGTTTACGTATCGATCCGTCGGCGTTGACGCGGAAGCCGGGTACCTCCTCTTCGGGCGGCTTGACGCGAAAGCCAGGCACCACTTCCTCCGGCGGCTTGAAGTTGTGGAGGCCAGGCAAGTCCTGTTCGGGTCGGACGCTGAACATGGTGCCGCCGGGCATCGCGGCACTGGTGCCGAGACCGTAACCAAGGAATGCAGTGCTCGAGTCGCGCGGCGGGTCCTCGGGCGGCTCGATGTAAAATCCGAACCAAGGCTTGTCCGGCCGGACATTGAAGATGATGTCCCTCCTTGCAGGTCGTGCTGTAGACACTCTCTCAGAAAGCCGGCACGAAGACCGAAGTCTCCCGGAAAGAGTTCCTTGCATGATAGAAGAGGCGGGCTTACCGGTCAATAACTAAAGTGCTCAAATGAGCACGATAGTCATATTCTGTGCTTGCAGGGACGTCAGTCCGTAGTATCCGTGCACGGCGACATCGGCCACGCGGCGGGCTGAGCCCGAGCCGTCTAAAACGGTTCCGTTTCGGATGACGAGGTCAAACATGGCCCGAGGATAGGCCGCGGCCCGCCGGCCGGTCTATGTTCGGACCGAGACAAGCCATCCCGTCCGGGGGACCGACCTTTGCAGAAACCGCTTCTCTTCTCGCCCTTGAAATTGCGCGGCGTCACGGCGTCCAACCGATGCGTCGTCTCGCCGATGGTGCAGTACCGCGCGACCGACGGCGAGGTGAACGACTACCATCTGGTCCATCTCGGCAAGTTCGCGCTGGGCAAGTTCGGCATCGTCTTCACCGAGAACTGCGCCATCGAGCCGCGCGGCCGCGTCACCCAGGGCGATCTCGGGATGTGGGACGACCGCCAGATCGAGGGCCACAAGCGGCTGGTGCGCTTCCTCAAGCAGGAGGGCGCGCTCGCCGCCACGCAGATCACCCATTCCGGCCGCAAGGGCAGCACGCCGCGCTCCTTCGACAAGCCGGGCCAGCTCGGGCCCGAGGGTGCGGGCTGGCAGAAGTGGCAGGTCGTCGGTCCCTCCGAACTGCCGGCCGACAAGGGCTGGATGATCCCCCGTCAGCTCGAGGAAGCCGACATCGACGACCTGGTCAGGAAGTTCGGCGAGGCGGCCAAGCGCGCCGATGCCGCGGGCTACGACGTGATCGAAATCCACGGCGCCCACGGCTATCTTCTGGCGCAGTTCCTCTCGCCGATCAGCAACAAGCGCAACGACCAGTATGGCGGCGACCGCGCCGGCCGCATGCGCTTTCCGCTCGCCGCGGCGCGCGCCGTGCGCGAGAGCTGGCCCCGGCACAAGCCGATGTTCATCCGCGTCTCGAGCGTCGACGGCGCCGGCGGCTGGGAAGTCGAGGACACCGTCGTGTTCGCCAAGGCGCTGAAGGAGCTCGGCGTCGACGTGATCGACTGCTCCTCGGGCGGCCTCACCGGCCTGTCGACGGCGCTGCCGGTCAAGCGCTCGCTCGGCTTCCAGGTGCCGTTCGCCGCGGCGGTGAAGCGCCAGGCCGATATCTCGACCATGGCGGTCGGCCTGATCCTCGACGGACCGCAGGCGGAAGCGATCCTGCAGGCGGGTGACGCCGACCTGATCGCCATCGGCCGCCAGGCGCTCTACGACCCGTTCTGGCCCGTGCACGCTGCACAGGAGCTGGGCTGCGACAGCGACTTCGAGATGTGGACGCCCGAGTACGGCTGGTGGCTCGACAAGCGCAAGAACAACCTCGCCGGTTTGAAGAAGTAAGACACGGGAAACGTAAGATGACAGGCATTTTAGCCGGCCTTCGCATCGTCGAAGGCTCGGCGTTCATTGCTGCACCCCTGGGCGGCATGACCTTGGCGCAGCTCGGCGCCGACGTGATCCGCTTCGACGACATCAAGGGCGGGCTCGACAGCGACCGCTGGCCCGTCACCAAGGACGGCCGATCGATCTACTGGGCTGGCCTCAACAAGGGCAAGCGCTCGATCGCCGTCGACCTGCGCAACCCGCGCGGCCGCGAGCTTCTGACGGCGCTGATCACCGCGCCGGGCGAGGGCGCGGGCATCTTCACCACCAACATGCCGGCGCGTGGGTGGCTCTCCTACGAGGAGCTGTCGAAGAAGCGCGCCGACCTGATCGCCCTCAACATCGTCGGCGCGCGCGACGGCAGCGCCCATGTCGACTACACGGTGAACGCCATCACCGGCTTTCCCATGGTCACCGGCCCGGTCGCCCACGACGGTCCGGTGAACGCCGTGGCGCCGCCATGGGATCTTGCGACGGCTTACGCCGGCGCGTTGGCCATCGTTGCGGCCGAGCGGCATCGGCGAATGACGGGACAGGGGCAGCGGATCGTGCTGCCGCTGCAGGACATGGCGTTGGCCGCCACCTCGGCGCTGGGCTACATCGGCGAGGCCGCCGTCAACCAGGTCGACCGCCCGCGCTTCGGCAACGAGATCTTCGGCACCTTCGGCCGCGACTTCAAAACCAAGGACGGCCGCTTCGTCATGATCTGCATCTTCTCCGACCGCCACGTCGATGCCCTGGCCGAGGCCGGCGGCTTCGGCGAGGCCTTCAGGAAGATCGGGGTCGATCTCAAGACCGATGCCGGTCGCTGGGCGGCACGCGCCGAGCTCTGCGCCATCATCGAGCCGTGGGTGGCGGCGCAGACCGCGGCCGAGGTCAGCGCCGCGCTCAAGAGGGCCGGCGCCTTGTGGGCGCCCTATCAGACCTTCCGCGAGCTTGCGGCCGACAAGGCCAACGTGCTCGACAACCCGATGTTCGCCGTCCTCGATCAGCCCGGCATCGGCCGCTATCCGGTGGCCGCCACGCCTTTCCAGTTCGGGGCCTTCGAGCGCCAGCGACCGCGCGTTGCGCCGACGCTGGGCCAGCATACGGACGAAATCCTGGCTGGCATCCTGGGGCTCGGCGATCGCGAGATCGGCAAGCTTCACGACGACAAGGTAGTCGGTGGTCCAAGATAAGATCCTCATCGCCGGTGGCGGCATCGGCGGACTGGCGACAGCTCCGGCCCTGGCGCAGAAGGGCCTCCCCTCGCTGGTCCTGGAGAAGGCGAGCCAGCTCGGCGAGATCGGCGCCGGCATCCAGCTCGGGCCCAACGCCTTCCACTGCTTCGATCGCCTGGGCGTCGGCGAGGACACGCTGCGCCTGATGGACGCCATGGCCGACGGCGAGATCACCCACATCGATCTCGGCGAGGCCTTCCGCAAGCGTTTCGGTAACCCCTATGTCGTCGTCCATCGCGGCGACCTGCATGGCGTGCCGCTGAACGGATCCGCGACCACCGACTGATCGAGCTGCGCACCAGCGCCGATGTCACGGGCTATGACCAGGACAGCGCAGGCGTCGCGGCGCTGATCGGCGCCGACGGCTTGTGGTCCAACGTCCGACGGCAGGTGACGGCCGACGGGGCGCCGCGCGTCTCGGGCCACACGACCTATCGTTCGGTGATCCCCACCGAGCAAATGCCCGAGGATCTGTGCTGGAACGCCGCCACCCTGTGGGCCGGACCCAAGTGCCACATCGTCCATTGCCCATTGTCGGGCTGGAAGGTGTTCAACCTCGTCGTCACCCATCACAACGATGCGCCCGAGCCGGGTGCCGGCAAGCCGATGCCGGTCGAGGAGGCGCGTCGCGGCTTCACCGATGTCTGCCAGCGTGCGCAGAGCATCATCAGCCACGGCAAGGACTGGCGCATGTGGGTGCTGTGCGACCGCTAGCCGACCGACCGGTGGATCGACGGCAGGGTCGCGCTGCTGGGCGATGAGGCCCTGGCTCTATGGCGGCAACGGGCTCGATTAATCCAAATGGATCAAGGCATTTTAGCCTATTGAATAAACTGGTTGAACAAACTAGTTTGTTGACGAAGAGGTGCACATGACCACCGTCGGCTCCTTTGAAGCCAAGACCAACTTCTCCGCTCTTCTGGAGCGTGCCGAGCGTGGCGAGCAGATCGTGATCACCCGACGCGGCAAGCCGGTTGCCAGGCTGGTGCCCATCGACAGCGCGTCGGTCACTCGCGCCGCCGAGGCCGTCGAGCAGCTCAAGAAGTTGCGGGAAGGTACGACCTTGGGCGGATTGTCGTGGAAAGAACTCAGAGACGAGGGCCGCAAGTACTGAGCATGCTCGTCATCGATGCTTCGCTTGCCCTGGCCTGGTGCTTTGGCGATGAGAAGTCGCCCGTCGCGGACAAAGCGATCGACCAAGTGCGTGACGAAGGGGCGTTGGTGCCTTCCCTCTGGCGACTTGAGGTGGCCAATGTCTTGTTTGCTGCGGAGCGACGGGGGCGAATAGGTCGAGCCGATCTTGAGCACAGGCTGAACTTGCTCTCGGCGCTTGCGATCACGACCGACATGGAAACCGACAGCCGCGCCTGGACGGATACTTTTGTGCTGGCGCGGTCGCAGCGGCTGACGCTTTACGATGCGGCCTATCTTGAATTGGCCATGCGCCATGGCGCCGAGCTCGCCACGCTGGATCACGATCTCGCGCAGGCAGCACGCCGCATGGGCGTGCCCGTTCTTTCCTGACCGACATGCCCGCCACCTCAGGCGCCCGTCCCGTCGCCATCGAGCTCAATGCCGTGCTGGTGGCGCTGATCGGCGACGAGCCGCAGGTCCTGACCCTGGAGGACGGCGCCTTGCTGCCCTCCGGCCCGTTCGAGAGCGATCATCCGACCCTGCAGACCGGTGTGCGCGGCTGGGTCGAGCGGCAGACCCATCACCCGCTGGGCTATGTCGAGCAGCTCTACACGTTTGCCGATCGCTACCGCGAATCGACGATGGGCTATCGCATCGTCTCGATCTCCTACCTCGGGCTGACGCGCGAGCGCGCCGCGGCCGGCCAGCACGAGCCCGGCTGGCAGAGCTTCTATCGCTACTTCCCCTGGGAGGACTGGCGCGAGGGCCCGCCGAAGATTCTGGCGCGCGCGGTCCTGCCGCGTTTGAAGGGCTGGGTCGAAGCAGTGTCGGACAATGCAAGGCGCGAGCGCCGGCAGAGGGTCGACGGCAACTTCGACATCGACGCCTGGAACGAGGAGCTGGTGCTGCAGCGTTACGAGCTGCTCTACGAGGCAGGCCTGGTGCCGGAAGCCGGCCGCCCGCGCAAGCCCGTCACTGATCCCGTGCCAGGCGAGCCCATGCGCTACGACCATCGCCGCATCCTCGCCACCGGCATCGCGCGGCTGCGCGCCAAGATCAAATACCGCCCGGTCGTGTTCGAGCTGATGCCGCCCGACTTCACCCTGGGCCAGCTGCAGCGCGCCGTCGAGGCGCTGGCCGGCCGGCCGCTGCACAAGCAGAACTTCCGCCGCCAGGTCGAGCAGCAGGGCCTGGTCGAGGAGACCGGCGCAACGACGACCGGCACCGGCGGCCGGCCGGCCAAGCTCTACCGTTTCCGCCGCGAAATCGTGCTCGAACGCGCCGTCGCCGGCTCCAAGCTTCCGCTCGCCCGCTCCTGATCGCGGGGCCTGCATGCACTGCCGTCAGCAGGGGCTCGAGGGGTTTCCGCATTTTGCGCAGTTTGCGCTACCCCCTCTGTCTGGAGTGCACCCCAAAAGTGAGACATTAAACTGCGGAGCCCCGCGTCTGCCCCGTCCGGATGCAGGCCGGACGGGACACGCGGTATCTGCCGTGCCCTTTTTGTCTCGGATCAACGATGCATAGAGCGGGAGCGTCGGGGAGCAACGCAACAGCCCGATAATATAACTAAAGTATAGTCCTGTCAACAACTACGGTTGTTTCCAGCCATTTTCACGACTTTTGGCGCTCCATACGGCCCTACGTCTGGCGGGTCTAACCGGCGATCGCGCCATTCGTTGTGTCGCGGGTCTGGGGACCGACAATGCTTTCAACGTGAGCCGTGGGACCCGTCAGAACGTCTGGGCACGGATCGCCGCGCATAGAGAAATGCTCACAGGGAGCACCCTTGACTCCTCTTATGCTCATACTTAGCATATATATACTCAAGTTGAGCATATAGGTGTCCCATGACTGCCATCGCACCAGCCAGCCAGCTCTATGAACGGGTGAAGTCGGTGATCCTGCCGGCCGAATGGTCGGAGTTCGCGCCCGATGTCGATGCCATCAACCATCTGAAGCGCGAGAAGAACGCCGTCATCCTGGCGCACAATTACCAGACGCCGGAGATCTTCCATGGCGTGGCCGACATCGTCGGCGACAGCCTGGCGCTGGCCCGCGAGGCCATGAAGGTCGATACCGACGTGATCGTGCTGGCGGGCGTGCATTTCATGGCCGAGACCGCCAAGCTCCTCAATCCCGCCAAGCGCGTGTTGATCCCCGACCTGCGCGCCGGCTGTTCGCTTGCCGAATCGATCACGGCCGAGGACGTCCGCCTGCTGCGCCAGCGCTGGCCCGGCGTGCCGATCGTCACCTACGTCAACACCTCGGCGGCGGTGAAGGCCGAAAGCGACATCTGCTGCACCTCGGGCAATGCCAAAAAGATCGTCGAGAGCCTGGGCGTGCCCAAGGTGATCATGCTGCCGGACGAATACCTGGCCCAGAACATCGCCCGCGAGACCAACGTCGAGATCATCACCTGGGCGGGCCACTGCGAGGTCCACGAGCGCTTCTCCGCTGCCGACGTGCGCCAGCTGCGCGCCGGCCATCCGGGCGTCGTCGTGCTCGCCCATCCCGAATGCCCGCCCGAGGTCGTGGCCGAGGCCGATTTCGCGGGCTCGACCGCGGCGATGGCCGACTACGTGACGCGCGAGCAGCCGGGCCGCGTCGTGCTGATGACCGAGTGCTCGATGAGCGACAACATCGCCGCCCTCAATCCCGGCATCGACTTCGTGCGGCCCTGCAATCTCTGCCCGCACATGAAGCGCGTCACCCTGCCCAAGATCCGCCGGGCACTCGAGACCATGCAGCACGAAGTGACGATCGACCCCGCCGTCGCCGAGGGCGCCCGCCGCGCCGTCGAGCACATGCTGGCGGTCCGCTAGGGAGGCCGCCATGCAGACCATGCGTTCCGAGCTGGCGGGCTGCCCCGTCATCATCGGCGGCGGCCTTGCCGGACTGATGACGGCGCTCAGGCTGGCGCCGCGGCCCGTGATTCTGCTGGCCAAGGTGCCACTGTCCGAGGGGGCGGCTTCGGCCTGGGCCCAGGGCGGCATCGCCGCCGCCGTGGGCGAGGACGATCGGCCAGCGCTGCACGCCGCCGACACCTTGGCGGCCGGCGATGGCCTCAGCGATCCCGCCGTCGCCAGCCGCATTGCCGCAGCGGCGCCGGGCGCCATCATCGAACTGGAGCGCCACGGCGTCGTGTTCGACCGCGATCCGACCGGCCGTCTGGCGCTCGGCCTCGAGGCCGCGCATGCCCGCCGCCGCATCGTCCATGTCGCGGGCGACGGCACGGGGGCGGCGATCATGCGTGCCCTGGTCGCCGCGGTGCAGGCGACGCCCTCGATCACGGTGATCGAGGGGCTGGAAGCCCGTCGCCTGCTGGTCGACGACCGCGGCATCGCCGGCGTGCTGGCGGCAGGTCTTTCCGACGCCTGCCTGCTGCCGAGCCGCCGCGTCGTGTTGGCGACCGGCGGATTGGGCGGGCTCTATGCCCACACCACCAATCCGCTGGGCGCCATCGGCCAGGGCCTGGCGCTGGCGGCGCGCGCCGGTGCGGCGCTGGCCGACATGGAATTCGTGCAGTTCCATCCCACCGCGCTCGATGTAGGGCTCGATCCCATGCCGCTGGTCAGCGAGGCCGTGCGCGGCGAGGGCGCAGTACTCGTCGACGAGACCGGCACGCGCTTCATGGCGGGACAGGGTCGAGGCGAGCTCGAGCCGCGCGACATCGTCTCGCGCGCCGTGGCGGCGCACATCGCGGCCGGCCGCCGTGTCTTCCTCGACGCTCGGCCGGCGCTGGGCGCGGCTTTCGCAAAACACTTCCCCGGCATCACGGCGCGCTGCCGGGCCGCCGGCATCGATCCGGTGCGCCAGCCGATCCCCGTCCGGCCGGCGGTGCACTATCACATGGGCGGCATCGCTGTGGATGCCGAGGGCCGCAGCACCATCGAAGGCCTGTGGGCCTGCGGCGAGGTGGCGGCAAGCGGCCTGCACGGCGCCAATCGGCTGGCCAGCAACTCGCTGCTCGAGGCCGTGGTCATGGCGAGCGCCGTGGCCGACAGCATTGTCGGCACCGAGCCGGCGCGGTTGCCGGCGCCGCGGCCGGCCGCCCTGCCGGCGGCGCCGGACGTCAGGGCCCTGCGCGATCCGATCAGCGAGGGACTGGGCGTCGTGCGCGACCGTGCCGGCCTCGAGCGGGCGGTCGACCTTCTGCAGCCGCTCGCCTTCAAGGGCGGCGCTGCGGCCGATCCGGCACTGGTGGCCCTGATGATCGCGACCGCGGCCCTCGCGCGCGAGGAAAGCCGCGGCGGGCACTGGCGCGCTGATTTCCCGCAGGCCTCGCCTGCCTGGGCGCGCCGGCTGGTCCAGCGCATCCACGACACCGGCACCCGGCTCGTCTGCCGGGCCATGCCGCTTTCCACTGTCCCGCAACCTCTCGTCGCCGGAGCCTGAGCCATGACGCTCTCACCCTTGCCCATCCTGATGATCGAGGCGCCGGTGCGCGCCGCCCTGCTGGAAGATCTCGGCCGAGCCGGCGATCTCACCACCGATGCCATCGTGCCGGCCTCGTTGCGGGCCGAGACAGCGCTGGTGGCGCGCCAAACTGGCGTTGTCGCGGGCCTCGATGCGGCCTCGCTCGCCTTCCGGCTGGTCGATCCAGCGATCCAGGTCCGCATCGAGCGGCCCGACGGCAGCCGCGTGAAGCCGGGCGATCGCATCGCCACGATTGCCGGCCCGGCGCGCGGCATGCTGACGGCCGAGCGCGTGGCGTTGAATTTCCTGGGCCATCTCAGCGGCGTCGCCTCGGCGACGGCGACGCTCGTGGAGGCGGTGAAGGGCCACAAGGCGCGCATCTGCTGCACGCGCAAGACCATGCCCGGCCTGCGTGCGCTGCAGAAATACGCCGTGCGCGCCGGCGGTGGCGTCAATCACCGCTTTGGGCTCGACGATGCCGTGCTGATCAAGGACAACCACGTCGCCGCTGCCGGCGGGGTTGGCGCTGCGATCCGCGCCGCGCGCGAAGGCGTCGGCCATCTGGTCAAGATTGAGGTCGAAATCGACCGGCTCGACCAGCTCGACGAAGCGCTTGCCGAGAAGGCCGACGCCGTGCTGCTCGACAATATGGGGCCCGAGACGCTGGCCGAGGCGGTGCGCCGCATCGCCGGCCGCGCCATCGCCGAGGCCTCGGGCCGCATCACGCCGGCGACGGCGCCCGCCATTGCCGCGAGCGGCGTCGATCTGATCTCGGCCGGCTGGCTGACGCACAGCGCCCAGGTGCTCGATATCGGGCTCGACTGGCGGCATGCTTCGACCGGAGCCGAAAGATCGGCGGCGTGAAGAGGTCTATCTTCTCCGTATGGAGGAGGCAGCCATGATCGCCGTCATCTTCGAAGTATGGCCGGCCGACGGCCGCAAGCAGACCTATCTCGCCATCGCCGCCTCGCTGCGCGCCGAGCTGCAGGCGATGGATGGCTTCATCAGCATCGAGCGCTTCCAGAGCCTGACGGACGAGACCAAGCTTCTGTCGCTGTCCTTCTGGCGCGATGAGGCCGCGGTCGCGGCGTGGCGCAACGTCGAGCACCATCGCGCCGCGCAGAAGCGCGGCCGCGAGGGCGTGTTCCGTGACTATCGACTGCGCATCGCCAGCGTGGTGCGCGACTACGGCATGACGGAGCGCGCCGAGGCGCCGGCCGATTCGCGCGCCACCAACGGCTAGGCCCCCGCCGGGCCATACTTGATAGACGCCAATATTCGGCCGATGCTATCGCCTGCGGGTCGAGAAGTGAGGAGCCAGATCATGGGTGCTGCCGCAGCGAGGATTCCGACCGAGGCCATGAAGATCGAGAAGGTCAAGGAGCACATCGGCGCCATTGTCACGGGCATCGACCTCGCGTGTCCCATCGACGGCGCGATGCGGAAGAAGCTCTACGACGCCGTCGTCGAAAACGTGGTCCTTGTGATTCGTGGGCAAGAGCATCTCACGCCGGGCCAGTTGCAAGCCGCTGGAGAGATGTTCGGCGAGCTGATGGAGGACCAGAACCGGCGCTATCTGGTTGACGGATTTCCGTTGATCAGTGTGCTCGACAACCGCCACCTGGACAGCAAGGGTCAGCCGGCAAAGGTCGGCGGCAATGCCACCTGGCACACCGACCATACCAACCAGGAATTGCCGCCCAAGTTCACCATGCTGTATGCGGTGGCCGTGCCGGACAGGGGTGGCGGGACATCGGTTTGCAATGCGCGTGCCGGCTACGAGGCGCTTCCGGACGACGTGAAACTGAAGATCGTCGATGCGAAGACCGAGAATACGCTGATCAGCAGCGCGCGGATGAAGACAGCCAATCCGGACATCGTGAAGGCCCAGCTTGCGGCGACGAAACCGCCGACGGTGCATCCCCTGGTCCGCACCCATCCCGAGACCGGCACCAAGGCTGCGTGGTTCCACAAGGCCAAGACCGAGACGGTCACCGGCCTGTCGCCCGAGGAAACCCAGGATTTTCTGCAGGACTTGACCGACAGGATCGCGCAGCCGCAATTTTGCTACACGCACGAGTACAGGAAGGGCGATCTGCTGATCATCGATGACCGCGCCTCATTGCACAAAGCCGGCTTCGATTACGATCACAGCCAGCATCGCCGCCTGTATCGGATGCTGGTGCGTGGCGACCGTCCCTACTGATTGACGAGGACAACATGGCAAAACGCCCGATGTATCTGCAGCACGTCAATGTTTACGTCCGTAACGTCGAGCGGTCGAAGAAGTGGTACGAGGAGCTGCTGGGCCTCCACGTCTACGAATACCGGCCGGGCTGGGCCGCCTTTCTGTCGGCCGATCAGGAGCAGTCGCACGAGGTTGCGCTGATGCAATTGGGCGACGATGCGCCCCTGCAATCGAAGGGCCAGGTGGGCCTGAACCACATGGCCTGGCGCCTCGAAAGTCTCGACGACCTCAAGGAATTCTACAGCAAGCTCAAGGCCGAGGGAAAACCGATCGAGCGCATCATCGACCACGGCATCTCGCTCGGCATCTACCTGCGCGACCCCGACGGCAACGGCGTCGAGGTGTTCTACGAGATGCCGCGCGCCGAGTGGCCGGTCGACTACAACGTATTCACGCGTGAGAAGACCGGGACCGGTCGCTTCCCTGGCCCTTGGGATGCCGAGATCGGCCGCGCCGGCGCGCCTGCCCAGCCGCAAGCCGCCGCGGAGTAGCTAATTCGCCGATAGGCGGGAAACCCAGGCTGACACCGCGTCGCCGCTGCTCATGTCGTTCTGGACCAGGCCATCGATCATGAAGGTCGGTGAAACGTGGATGCCGTTCTGACGGGCATATTTCGTATGTCGCTTGACCTCCTGGTCGAGCTTGGGGAGGGCGTAGGCCTCGGCAAGCTTCAGACCGGAATATTCTTCGACGCGCGCAATGACGTCGGCGGGTGACAACGCCAGCAGAGGGCCGCTGCAATGATCGGCGGGTTCGAACTTGTCACGGTGAGCGGCGACACCCGCCAGCACCTTCTTGGCGGCGCCTTTGCCTTCCGGGAGCGTGGAGGCGGCGAGGGCGCACCGCGTGATCACGCCGGAAAAAAGATGCCATGGCTGCGAGTGCAGCCAGACCTTGAGCGTGACGATGTCGGCGCCCGCTGATTGCAAGGTCTCGTCGAGCTTGCCGAAGGCCTTCGCGGAGAACGGGCAGGTCGGTTCGAGGAACACCTCGAAGACCTTCGACCCTTGCCCCCAGGTCAGTGGCTCCGCACGCCACGCCGAATGGGTTTCAACCATGTGTTCATCCTTTCTCACAGCGCCGTCATACCACCGTCCACGAACAGCAGGGCGCCGGTGACGTAGGAGGCATCGTCGGAAGCCAGAAAAAGGATTGCGGCGGCGACCTCCTCGGCCCTGCCCGGGCGCTTCAGCATGGTGCCTCGTGCCGCCTGGGCGTTGTATTGCTCCACGGTCTCGCCAGCCGCCGCGATGCGGCGCTCATGGAACGGCGTGAAGATCGGCCCAGGACCGACGGCGTTCACGCGAATGCCTTCCGACGAGTGGTCGGCGGCGAGCGCCCGCGTCAAGCCCGCGATTGCAGCCTTGGTCGTGTCATACTGCAGATTGCCGCCGCCGGCGACGACGGAACGGACGGAGGCGACGTTGACGATGGCGCCACCCTTGTTTTGGCGCATCAGCGGAACGGCCGCCTTGGCACAGAAGACGTAGCTCATCAGGTTGACGCCCACGATCTCGTTCCAGCTCGCCGCGCTCGCCTCGTCGATCTTCTCGTATTTGCGGATGCCGGCATTGTTGACGAGGATGTCGAGGCGCCCGAACTGCTGCGCCGCGCCGTTGACGAAGGCAAGGCATGCGGCCTCAGCCCCGACGTCAGCCTGCTTGAAGGCGACCTTGGCGCCTGTGGCCTCGAGTTCGGTCGCCACGCGGCGGCCGCGGTCGCCGTCGCGATCGCAGAACGCCACACTCGCGCCCTCGGCGACGAAACGCCTGACCGTCGCCTCGCCGATTCCCGATGCCCCGCCCGTCACCGCGGCGACCTTGCCGTTGAGCCTTGCCATGTTCGCTGCCTTTCATTGCGTTGCGAAGTTCGCATCCTCGCGTCCGACCGGCGTAGAATGCAGCCCATCATTCAACCGGTCAAAACCACTGTGCCGGGGTATTAGGGTCAAAACTCATGAATCGCGTCTCGCGAAGTCGGCTTTCGACTCGATAACGTCCAATTGCCTTGGATAGCTCATCTGCAAGATTGCGACTTTCCTCATCGGATCGGACGGATCCTCGCACAACGCCCGTCATCCAACAGCGGTCCCTTGACTCGGTTCTTTCATTCTATAAAATAGAATCTACAAATTAGAATTATGTAAGGACACGAGGGTGCTGACGGCGAACGAACAGCTTGTGATGTTGGCGATCTCGCGGTGCGGGCAGCAAGCCTATGCGCTGGCGATCAAGGAGGAGATCGGCCGGCACGGCCACACCTTGACACTGGGCGTGCTGTACACCGTGCTGGCACGCCTCGAACGTCGGCAGCTGGTCCGCCATCGCGACGGCGATGCCACGCCCGAGCGCGGCGGCCGGCCCAAGCGCTTCTATGCGCTGAGTGGCGCGGGTGCGCGCGAGCTGCGCGGCGCGCTCCGTCTCCTCGACAGCCTGCGCGACGGCGCCTACGCGCCGCAGGGTGCATGAGAGGGCACATGATGATCGATGCACGCCCATCGCCCTGGCTCGAGGCGCTTGCCGCATTCTGCCTCGGCGCGCCGGCCGACGATTGCCGGCTAGGCGATCTGTCGGAGCTGCACGTCCGTACCAACGCCGAAATCCGTGGCAGCCTCGACGGTGTGCCGGGCAGCGCCGTCATTGCGCGCCTTGCGGCCGATGCCCGCTATGTCGCCGCCACCGTCGACGTGATGGTGCTCGTGCGCGGCGTCGATCCGGGCCTGCAGCTCTACGAGAACGGCGTCGATGCCCTCGTGGCGCTCAATCTCAGGGAGAAGACCGTGGCCATGCTTCATTTCTCCGTGCGCAGGTTCGCACTGCCAGCGTTGCTGCTCGCCTGCAGCGCGCTGATGCTGAGCAACGCCGTCGATGGGTGGAACGCCTGGCGGCAGACCGAGGCCCTGATGGCGAGCGCCCAGCGCGATAAGGCCGAGGTGGCGGCGCGCGGCTACGCCTCCTTCAGGAGCGAGCTCGAGCGCCAGATCGGTTGGGCCGTCTACCCGTTCGGCCGCCGGCCGACCGAGCAGCGCCGCTACGACTACGTCCGCTTGCTGCAGCAGGCGCCGGCCGTCATGCAGATCGTCCAGCTCGACGGGCAAGGCCGCGAGCAGCTTGTCGTGAACCGGTACTCGGCGGACGTGATCGGCAGCGAGACCGATCGCTCGACGGACCCAGCCTTCATCGGCGCCCGCAAGAACGGCAGCTACGTCGGACCGCTCCATGCCGACAAGCATGGCGATCCCGCCCTGACGGTAGGGTTCGTTCGTGGCGGACCGTCGGGGGGAGTTATTGTCGCGGACATCAGCCTCAAGCCGGTGTCGGACATGGTCGCCGCGGTCAGGCCGGAGGGGGGCGGCTCCGCCTATGTCGTCGACGGCGAGGGCCGTCGCCTCTTTCCTGCCGCCGAAGCCGCCGCGGGCCCCGTCCGTTCGGTGTCCGCCGACATACCCGGTATCCACTGGAAGGTCGTGGTCGATGTCCCATCCGCCGTCTACGACGTGCCCGAGCGCAATGCCGCGATCCGCGCCGTCTCGACCGCGGGACTAGCCCTCGTCGCCGCGGCCCTGGCCTTCGTGCTGGCGCTCAGGCCCGCCGTGCCCGCCCGGCCGGCGGCGGTTTGAAGCCGCTCCTCGCCAGGCAACCATTGTTAGGTTCGCCGACCCGACCTGCGACCCTGGTACGACGTCGTCCAACGAGTTTCGAGCGCCGCCTCGATGCGGCGATGCCGCTCCTTGATCACGTCGGCCGGCACGGCGCTGACGAAGGCAGCGGAGGAGGAACTGCCTAAGCCCTCATTGACTGGAAGTCATTTCTTCTCAACGTTCCAGAATATGGTGGGACCCGCAGATATGAATCCTGTGACGTTCTTGCGCGCGGCGGAGATCAGGCGCCATTCGCCGAGATGGACGTAGGGCGTCCATTCGAACGCGCGTAGCTGCGCGGCCTCGGCGATTTCCTTCAGCTTCGCCGGATCGGTCTCGCGCGCGAACTGGTCACGCAGCTTCTCCATCTCCGGATCGCAGGGCCAGCCGCTCAGCGCCTTTTCGCAGGAAGAGTTCAGCATGATGTTCGAGACCGGGTTGACGAGACCCATCGCCGACGGCGAGACGACAAAGGCATTCCAGCCGCCCGCTTCGGGCGGGATCTTCTTGGCGGCGCGGATGACGATGCTCTGCCAATCCATCGGCTGCATGTCGACCTTGAAGCCGGCCTGCTCCATCAGGCGTTTGGCGACAGGAGCGAGGTTGGTCTGCCAGAACAGATCGCTCGACTGCATGAGGACAACCGGCGTTCCATCGTAACCGGCCTCCTTCAGGAGCGCCCTGGCCTTGTCGAAGTTCGATTCCAGGCGTCCCGCCGTGCCCTTCTCCGAGGCATAGGCCGTGCCGCAGATGAAAAGCGCCTTGCAGACCTTGTACTTGGCCGGATCGCCGACCACGGCCTTGAGGAAATCCTCCTGGTTGAAGGCGTACCAGAGCACCTGCCGGATGCGGGGGTCGTCGAACGGCTTGTGCAGATGGTTGATGCGGAAGACGTTCTGGCTGCCGACCGGGCTCAGCGTCGTCATCCGGATATTGCGGTCGCGCTCGAGCAGGCGATGCAGGTCGAAGGGCGGCGCTTCGATGAAGTCGATCTCGCCCGCAAGCAGCGCATTGATGGCCTGCTGATGGTCGGACATGGCAAGCATTTCGATCCGGTCGACCAGGGCGCGCTTGCCGCCGGCGAGCCGCGACACAGGCTCGTCCCGCGGCTTGTAATCGGGGTTGCGCACGTAGACGGCAATCTGGCCCGGCCGCCACAGATCGCGTCTGAAGATGAACGGACCCGATCCCATGGTGTCGGTGATCTGGCTATTGCCCGGTGTCTGGGCGACGCGCTTGGGCATCATGAAGGGCACGTTGACGTCCGGCTTGCCCAGGGCCGGCAACACGAGCCCGCTCGGCTCCTTGAGCTGCAGCTCGAAGGTCTTCGGGTCCCGCGCCGTGACGGAAGCGACGACAGTCATGAGCTTCTGGCCCACGGCATCGCGCGAGGCCCAGCGTTGGATCGAGGCAACGCAATCCTCGGCGGTTACCGGCTGGCCGTCGTGCCACTTCAATCCGTCGCGCAGGGTGAAGGTATAGGTGAGCCCGTCGGACGAAATCTCCGTGCGGTCGACCATCTGTGGCCGGATCTCACCGTTCGCGTCGGTGGCGAACAAAGTGTCGTAGATCATGTAGCCGTGGTCGCGCACGACGTACGCGCCGCTCCAGATCGGATCGAGGATCTTGAGATCCGAGTTCATGACGACGCGCAGCACCGTCTCGGCCCGAGCCGGCACGGCATTTACCAACAACGCAAACGCAACGAGAATCAAACGCGTGAGCTGTCGCCTGTTCATGGCGTTCTCCATGGTCCTTGGACAACGCAACCCGACCCAACGCATAAGCCATGAAACTGTGGCAGGCGCGCCAGCCCCGGACAACAGCGATTCTCTGGCCGATCAGGGTTGGTATTTGAAGACCTTGCCACCCTTCATCACGAACGCCATTCGGCGCAGCGCGGTCGCATCGGCAAGGTAGTCGCCGCGCATCGCCACGATGTCCGCCGTCATGCCAGGTGCGATCGTGCCGATCTCGCTGCCGAGATCGAGCGATTCTGCCGCGAGCGACGTAGCCGAGACGAGCGCCTGCATCGCATCCTGGCCGCCGAACTTGATGCGGTACAGCAGTCCTTCGGCATTGTGGCCGTGAGCGCCCGCGGTCGCATCGCTGCCATAGACGATCTTCAGGCCTGGTACTTTGAGGGATCGGATGAATTCCTCCGGCGGCTTCGGATTGGCGATCAGCTTTTCCATCATCGCGAACGCCTCCGCCGTGTAGTTGCCGACGCCCAGGTACTTGTCCTTGTTGGCAACGTAGTTCTCGGTGACCACGCCAACTGTTGGATCGAAGAAGGTGCCTTTGGCTGCCATCAGGGCCAGGGCCTCATCGGTCATGCCGCCGGTGCCGTGCTCGATTGCCGTGCACCCCGCCTGGACCGCCATCTTCACGGCCGACGTATAGGCGTGAACGACGCCGCGCAGGCCCTGGCTCTTGCATTCGCCACAAATGACGTCGAGCTGAGCTTGCGTGAGGGTGGGGCGCGACCCTTCGCGCACGCTCGTCGAGGCGAAGATCTTGATGGCGTCGGCGCCGCGCGCCTTGAGATCGCGCACCATGGCCCGGAGCTCCGGTTCCGGCTGCACCGTCTGTCCGGGCTGATCGTAGCGGAACCATTGCAGCGAGGTCAGCAGTCGCGGCCCCGGCACCAGGTTGCGCGCCCAGGCCTCGCGCAAAGGGAGATCCCACGCGGTGCCTGGCCCCAGGCTCTGCACCGTCGTGAAGCCGGCCTCGAGGATGCGCACGCCGTTTTCCACGGCGAACAGGACCGAGTCGGGTACGGGCTCGTCCTGTCCGACGAGCCGGTTGTCGATGAAGCGATCGTGGCTGAAGTGGTAGGTCACGTGAACGTGGGTGTCGATCAATCCCGGCGCCACGGTCATGCCGCCGAGATCGTAGACCTGGGCTCCTTGTGGGACCGGCCCGCCAATGCGTTCGATCTTGTCGCTGGAGACGACGACCACAGTGTCTCGTAGCGTCCCGCCCTTGCCGTCGAGCAGGGTGGCGACCTTGAGGGCGATCGGCCGCTTGGGCTGCGGCAGCTCCCATGTGAGCGGTGGCTTGTTCGCGACGCCCAGCAGCGCCGCTGATGGGTGAGATTGCACTGAGTTCATGCGCCTCATCGCCTCCCTGTCCAAAGCTAGAAGATATTCTCGGGTGACACGCCAAGCATGACCTGACCGACCGTCTCGTAGTGCAGCAGGCGCCCCTGGCCCTGTTGCGCGACCGTGTCGATGTCGCGCAGACGGCGCTCGAACGGATTTTCCTCGAATACAGCCCACGAGCCGCAATGGTGAAACAGCGTATTGACGATCTCCCGTGACGACTGAATCGCCCAGGTGGAGGCGAGGCGCAGGCGGGTCCGTTGATCCAGGGCCATCTCGCCGCGTTCCTCGATCGTTTCGAACGCTTCGTCCGCCGCAGCGTGAAGGAAATAACGTGCGGACCGCCACTTCGCCTCGGACTGCGCCACGTGCGACTGGACGACGTTGTTCTCCACCATCGGTTTGCCCGCGCCACCGCGAATCTTTTCCCGCGGCAGGCCCAAGAACGCGTCCATCGTGCCCCGGGCAATGCCAAGGGCCACTCCACCGAACCCGATCGAATAGAGCTGGGTGCTGGTGAAACGGTAAAGTGGGCTATCGCTCCGGCGATCGCGCGCAGCGTCGCGATAGATGGCGCGCTCGTGCGGAATGAACAGGTTGTCGACGGAATACTCGTTGCTGGCCGTGCCGCGCAGCCCAAGCGTGTGCCAGATATCGTGGAAGGTGGCGCTCGATTTGGGATACAGGAAGGTCTTCAGTTCCCTGGTGCCCGCCACCCGTATATGCGCGCCAAGCCAGGTGGCGTTCTGGCTGCCGCTCAGGAAGCGCCATTTTCCGGTGATGCGGTACCCGCCTTCCACTGGCGTGGCTTCGTATGAACCGGGAGGTCCCCAGGCGAGGATCCCGTCCGGTCTGCCAAAAATCTCCTGGGCGACATTCGGATGGAGATAGGCGCTCGCAGTCGAGCAACCGTTGCTCTGGCACACCACCCACCCGGTGGACCCATCCGCATGGGCGAGCGCTTCAGTCACCTGGGCAAAGATCGAGGGCTTCAGCTCCATTCCGCCAACGGATGTCGTCTTCAGCATGGTGAAGAACCCGCCATCGACCAGGGCTTTGACGACGGGCTTGGTGAGGTTCCGGATTTCGTCGTGTTCGTCCGCGGCCGCGGCGATCAGGGGCATGAGATCGCGCGCTTTCTGTAGCTGCGGATGGACGGTCGGCATGGTGTGTCTCCTGCTCCTCTAAGCGCGGCCGATCGATTACCGACACGGGCCGGGCGTCCTGGTCAAGCGGTGGTCCCGCAGGACGAAAGTCTGGACGAGGCGGCCCTGCTATAGTCGGCCCATGACCGCACGCCTCAGCAACCTCTCCCCGACCAAAATCGAAAAGCTCGAGACATTCCTGATCGAGCGCTGGTGCCTGCTGCGCATCCATTGCGAGGACGGCACGGTCGGTACCGGCGAGGCAGGCGTGCACGGCTGGCCACGGCCGACCGCCGCCATGATCGACGAGATGAAGTCCTATCTCGTGGGGCGCGACCCCTCGACGATCGAGCATCACGCGCAGGCGCTGCAGCGGCACTCGCACTTCATGGGTGCGCTGGTCGGCGGCGCCATTTCGGCGATCGACATCGCGCTCTGGGACATCAAGGCCAAGCGCTACGGCGTGCCGATCTACGAGCTGATGGGCGGCAAGACGCGCGACCGCGTGCGCTGCTACATGCATGCCAAGGGCGACACGCTCGATGAGCTGGTGGCCGATGCCGTCGCCAAGAAGCGCCAGGGCTTCACGGCGATCCGCTTCTCGCCTTTTGCGCCCGACTATCATCTGCGCAAGTCCTTCGAGGAATGGGTGAGCGAGGCCGAGCGCCGCGTCGGCGCGGTGCACGAGGCGCTCCAGGGCGACGCCGATATCTGCATCGAGCTGCACCGCCAGATGAACCCGGCCGAATCGATTGCGCTCGGACAGCGCCTGAGAAAGTTCCATCCGTACTTCTATGAAGACCCGATGCTGCCCGACAGTCCGGCGATGATGGGCGACGTGCAGGCGCGCAGCGGGTTGCCAGTGGCGACGGGCGAGCGCTTCTCGTCGATCTTCCAGTTCCAGGAGCTTCTGGCGAACAACGGCTGCGCCTATGTCCGGCCCGACGTCTGCCTCTGCATGGGGCTCACCGGGAGCAAGAAGGTGGCGGCGATGGCCGAGGCGCACCACGTCAAGGTGATCCCGCACAATCCCTTGTCCCCGATCTCGACCGCGGCCTGCGTGCAGCTCGATGCCTGCATCCCGAACTTCGCGCTGCAGGAATACACGGGCGAGTCGGATCCGCCCAAGCGCGACATGGTCGTGCAGCCGCTGGTGTTGAAGGATGGTTACCTCGAGGTACCGGATGCGCCGGGCCTCGGCATCGAGTTGAACGACACCGCCCTGGCGCGGCTCAGCCTGCGCGAGGTCGTGACCGAGCCGCCGATCGGTCGGGATGGGTCGGTGCAGGACTGGTGACACGCTGTTTGGCTCATTCCTCCCCAGCGAAGCTGGGGAGGTGTCGGCGTCATACGCCGACGGAGGGGTCGTGAGCGCCAGTACCGTTGCTCATGACCCCTCCGCCCGCTTCGCGGGCCAGGCGTTTTGGCCGCCTTGCGGCCAAAAGCGCCACGCCCCATCGTGGACGATGGGGAGGAAGTGATTCAGGCAGCGAAGACTTGCGCTAGACGACTCCCTCCTGGCGCAGGCGTTTCGCCTCGTCGGGCTCGACCCCGCACAGGGCTTCGAGCAGTGCGTCGGTGTGCTCGCCCAGCAATGGCGGACGGCTGACCGCGACGGGTGAATCCGACAATTTGATCGGGCAGCCGACCGTCTGATAGGTGCCGCGGGTCGGGTAATCCACGTCGACGATCATCTCGCGCGCCTTGAGATGCGGATCGGCCAGCACCTCGCCGGTGTCCTGGCAGGCGCCGCAGGGAACGCCCGCATCTCCCATCAGGCGCATGACGTCGTGCTTGCTGTGCCGGCGCGTCCACGCCTCGATGATCGCGTTGAGTTCCGTCCGATTGTCCCAGCGCGTTTCCACGGTCTTGAAGCGCGCGTCCTCGGTCAACTCCGGCTGCCCCAGCACTTTCGCCACCGCCGGCCACATCTGCTGCTGGGCGTAAATGTAGACGTAGTCGTTCGGGCCGCCCGGCGCACAGGCGTAGGTCGTGCCCGGCACGTTGCGCCCGAGCTGATTGCCGGTGCGCGGCTGCGGACCGCCGAAGCGCTGATGGTCGCGCAGGCTGACCCGCACCAGGTTGACGACCGAGTCCTGCATGGACACCTCGACGTGCTGGCCGCGGCCGGTCGCATGGCGCTGTTGCAGCGCCGCCAGGATGCCGATCGCCATGTGCATGCCGGTGCCGGAATCGCCTATCGCCGGATAGACGTAGGTCGGCGGATTTTCCGGGAAGCCGGTGACGCTCATCGCCCCGCCCATGGCCTGGGCGACCGGCTCGAAGCTCTTGAAGCCGCTGTAAGGCCCGTAGGTGCCGAAGCCCTTGATGGTGGCGTAGATAAGTCGCGGGTTGATCTTGGCCAGGGCTTCGTAGCCGAAGCCGAGGCGATCGAGCGCGCCCGGCCCGAAATTCTCCACCAGCACGTCCGACTGGGCGATCACCTTCCGGAACAGATCCTTGCCGGCGTCGGTCTTGAGATTGAGCGTCAGGCTGCGCTTGTTGGCGTTCAGGATCAGGAAGAACAGGCTGTCACTGTTCTTCTGGTCGCGCAGGTTCGTCCGCGCAATGTCGCCGCCCGTGGGCTCCTCGAGCTTGATCACGTCGGCCCCGAGGAAGCCGAGGATCTGCGTGCAGGCGGGCCCCGCCTGGTTGTGCGTCATGTCGATGATGCGGACGCCTGACAACGCCTGGTCCATGGTCGCGCTCCTTCTCCCCGCAGCCGGTCATGCTAGTCGGAAGACTGCCGGCGAGCACCCCTCTTGATGGCAATCCCGTGCGCTAGAGGCATTCCCTGGTGGCATGGCGAGGCCGATGCCATTGCCATGACATAAAGGGCGCCGTATTTCCCTCTGATGAGAGACCCCCTCAGCGTATCGCGCCTCGCCGACATCATCGACCAGGCGCGCGGCAAGACGCCGGCCGACCTGGTGATCAAGTCGGTCGGCATCTTCGACCTGACCTCGGGCGACGTGACGGTGGGTGACATCGCCATCGCCGGCGACCGCATCGTCGGCACGCACCAGACCTACCAGGGCGCCACCGAGATCGACGGCCGCGGGCTTACAGCCGTGCCGGGCTTCATCGACAGCCACGTCCATTGCGAATCGAGCCTGGTGCCGCCGCTCGAGTTCGACCGCTGCGTGGTGCCGCGCGGCACGACGACGGCGATCTGCGATCCCCATGAGATCTGCAACGTGCTGGGCGTGCCGGGGCTGAAATTCTTCCTGGAGTGCGCGGCCGTCACCGTCATGGACCTGCGCGTGCAGCTCTCGTCCTGCGTGCCGTCGACGCATCTGGAGACCTCGGGCGCGCGGCTGGAGGCGGAGGACCTGCTGCCCTTCAAGCACCATCCCAAGGTGCTGGGGCTGGCCGAATTCATGAACGTGCCGGGCGTGCTCAACAAGGATCCGGCGGTGCTGGCCAAGCTTTCAGCCTTCTCCGACGTGCAGATCGACGGCCATTCGCCATTGCTGTCGTCCTATGATCTCAACGCCTATATCGCCGCCGGCGTGCGCAACTGCCACGAGACGACCTCGGCCCACGAGGCGCGCGAGAAGCTCGCCAAGGGCATGCAGATCCTGGTGCGCGAGGGCACGGTGTCCAAGGACCTCGCCGCGCTGGCCGAGCTGATAACCACCGAGCGCGCGCCGTTCCTGGCGCTCTGCACCGACGATCGCAATCCGCTCGACATAGCCGAGGAAGGCCATCTCGACTACCTGATCCGCTCGGCCATCGGCCGCGGCGTGCGGCCGCTCGATGCCTATCGCGCGGCGACCTGGTCGGCGGCGCGCCATTTCGGACTGTTCGACCGCGGCCTGGTGGCGCCCGGCCAGCGCGCCGACATCGTGCTGCTGGAAGACCTTGCGACCTGCAAGGTGCATTCGGTGATCTGCCGCGGTGCGCCGGTGACGCCGGATCGCTTCAAGGCGCGGCCCGATGTGCCGTTGGTCGGGCTCGATTCGGTGAAGTTGAAGCCGGTGATCGCCGGGACGTTCCGGATGCCGGCGGGCGGTCACGGCGAGATGCCGGTGATCGGCATCCGGCCCGGACAGATCCTCACCGACCGCCTGTCGCTCGAAGTGCCGATCCGCGATGGCGCCTTCGAGGGCGACGTCGAGCGCGACATCCTGAAGGTGGCGGTGCTGGGCCGTCACAGCGACCACGGCAGCATCGGCCACGGCTTCGTAAAAGGTTTCGGCATCACGCGCGGCGCCATCGCCTCGTCGATCGGCCATGACAGCCACAATATCTGTGTCATCGGCTGCAACGATGCCGACATGGCGGCGGCGGTGAACCGCCTGATCGCGCTCCGCGGCGGCTTTGCCGCGGTGGCCGAAGGCCAGGTGACGGCCGAGCTGCCGCTGCCGATCGCCGGGCTGATGAGCGACCGGCCGTTCGAGGAAGTCGAGCACGGCCTGCGCCGGCTGCGCGACGCCGTCGTGGCCATGGGCACGACCCTGCACGAGCCGTTCCTGCAGATGGCGTTCCTCGCCCTGCCGGTGATCCCGCACCTCAAGATCACGGACAAGGGGCTGGTCGACGTCGACAAGTTTGAGTTGGTTTAGAACGTGCGCGCTGGGGGCGCGCCACTCCAGTGGCGCGTCTTCTCATGGTCTTCTGGACCGCGCGCATCTTGCGCGCTCAGACTCATGAGCGAGCGGGACGCTCGCGGTCCGGAAGAGCATGACGCGCCACTGGAGTGGCGCGCCCCCAGCCTAACCCCGATTGACGCTGGCGCCGCCGTCCACCGGCAAGGTCACGCCGGTGATGAAGTTGGCCTCGTCGGACGCCAGGAACAGCGCGGCGTTGGCGACATCCCATCCCGTGCCCATCTTGCGCCGCAGCGGCACCTTCGAGTCACGCTCGGCCTCGATCTGCTCGCGGCTTTTCTTGAACTCGCGGGCGCGCGTGTCGACGGCCATCGGCGTGTTCATCAGGCCGGGCAGGATGACGTTGGCGCGGATACCGTACTGGGCGTTCTGGTAGGCGAGCTGCTCGGTGAACGACACCATGGCCGACTTGGTCGCCTTGTAGGCGACGTAAGGGTAGGTGGTGATCACGGCCATCGAGGAGATGTTGACGATGGCGCCGCTCTTCTGCTGGCGCATGATCGGGATCACGTGCTTGCAGGCGAGGATGCAGCTCTTGAGATTGATCGCCACGCAGCGGTCGAAGTTCTCCTCGGTGATCTCGAGAAGCTCGGCGTCGCCGCCAGAGATCGACACGCCGACGTTGTTGTGCAGGATGTCGATCCGGCCCCAGCGCTTGTGGGCATCGGCGATGAAGCCCTTGATGTCGGATTCCTTGGTGACGTCGGCCTTGAACGCCGCCGCCGTGCCCTGGGTCTTCTTGATCATGTCGACGGTCTCCTCGGCACTGCCGAGGTTGTAGTCGACGCACAGCACCTTGGCGCCTTCGCGCGCGAAGGTGAGGGCGGTGGCGCGGCCGTTGCCGACGCCTTCGCCCGGGCTCTGACCCGCGCCGACGACGATGGCGACTTTGTCCTTCAGGCGCATGTCAGCTTACTCCCGGGATCGGGTACTGCTGCAGTACCTCTTTGTAATAGGGCTCGTTGTCGATCTTCATGGTGGCGAGCACGCGGACCACGGCGCAGTAGAAGGCGATGGTGAGCACCAGGTCGGTCATGTGCTCGTTTGAAAGCTGCTGCTTGATCTCGGCGAAGGTCGCCTCGGACATGCCGATGTCGCGCGTCATCTCGCGCGCGCCCTTGAGGATCGCCTTGACGAGCGGCTCGAGCTTGGAGGGCTTGCCCTCGGTCTCGGCGAACAGGCCCTGGATGTCCTCGTCGGTGACGCCGAACTCCTTGCCGATCTTGACGTGATGGGTGAACTCGTACTCCGAGCGTTCCAGCCAGCCGACCTGCAGGATGGCGAGCTCGCGCAGGCGCGGATCGAGCTTGCTCTTGAAGCGGATGAAGTTGCCGATGCCGTTGAAGGCCCTGGCCATGTCCGGCGAGTTGACCAGCAATTTGTGCAGGTTGGTGTTGCGCTTCAGCATGTCGCGATATTCGGGCGCGACCTGGTCGGGCTCGAGATAGGGCAGGCGGGCCATTCTTTGCGTTCCTCCTCTTTGGGAGCGCGGGCCTCCGGCCCGCACTCATGAGCGGGCCGGAGGCCCGCGCTCCGTTATTGACTCTCTGAATCGCGTTCCGGCCCCTGCAAGGTCACGCCGCCGTCGATCACCAGCACATGGCCGGTGATGTAGCGGGCGTGGTTGGACAGCAGGAAGCGCACGCCGTGGCCGATGTCCCAGCCGGTGCCTTCGATCTTCAGCACCGAGGCCTTGGCGCGCGCCGCACGCGCGGCCTCGCTCATGCCGTTGCCGCGATTGACCATCGGCGTGTACATCGGGCCGGGGCAGATGCAGTTGACCCGGATGTGGTCCTTGCCGTGGTCGACGGCCATCGCCTGGGTGAGGCCGATCACGGCGGCCTTCGAGGTCGTGTAGGTGGTGAGACCGCGCGGCCGGAGTGCCGAGATCGACGAGATGTTGACGATCGAGCCGCCCTTGGCCGTCTTGATCATGGCCGGGATGGCGTGCTTGGAGAGCAGGAACATCGTCTCGACGTTGACCTGCATGACGCGGCGGTATTCGTCGGGCTTCTCGTCGACCACGCTGCCGCGACTGCCGATGCCGATGTTGTTGTCCAGAAAGTCGAGACGGCCCCAGCGATCGACCGCGGCGTCGACCAGGCGCTTGCACTCGGCTTCCTTGGTCATGTCGCCGGCGTGGGCGGCGGCATGGCCGCCCTCGGCCTTGATCATGTCGACCGTGCGCTCGGCGAGCTTCAGGTCGAGGTCGGCTACCACCACCCGCGTGCCGGCGCGCGCCAGCAGGATCGCGGCCGCCCGGCCGTTGCCGATGCCGTCGCCTGCCGCACCGCCGCCCGAGACGATCGCGACCTTGCCGGTCAAGCCGGCGTCATCCTCCGGTCCCTTCATCCGTTCCCCCTTGCTCCCCCGAACTCAGGACGGGCGGCTCACTTCACGTTGTCCCAATCGATGCGGAAGGCGTCGCCCTTCTCCTTGATGTAGCCGGCGTTGGCGCCTGGAAAGTGCGCCGGGCACAGAAGTGCGTTGCTCTCGACGCAATCCTCGAGCAGCCGGCGGCGCGAGCGCGCCGACAGCTCCTGGTCCGTACAGAACTGGCTCGACCAGTCGGGGTGATAGACCTGGATCGGGTGATGCATGATGTCGCCCGAGAAGCAGGCCTGCCGGCCGCCGTCCTTGAGGTTGATGGCGATCGAGCCCGGCGTGTGGCCGGGATAGTCCTTTATGGTGAGCAGCGGGTCGGGCTGGTGGTCGCTGTCGATCATCACCGCCTTGCCGGCCTCGACGATGGGCAGCACCGAATCGTCGAACGAGCCGTCGTTGACCTTGCCGTCGCCCTGCTTGCCGCGCTCGCTCTCCCAGTGGGCGTATTCGCGCTTGCCGAACAGGTATTTTGCGTTGGGGAAGGTCGGCACCCAGCGGCCGTCGACCAGCTGGGTGTTCCAGCCGACATGGTCGACATGGAGATGGGTGCACATCACGAAGTCGACCGACTCCGGGTCGCAGCCGCACGCCTTGAGCCGATTGAGGAACGGCGTGTCGAGATTGCGCCAGCCCGGATTGGTGCGCTGCTTGTGATTGCCGAGGCAGGTGTCGATCAGGATGGTGTGCCGGGGCGTCTTGACGATCCAGGTGTGGATCGAGCCCACGAGGCGGTCGGAGCGCGGCTCGACATGGTCGGGCACCATCCAGCTCTTCTCGGCGTCGAAGGCCTCCTGGTTGAACTTGGGGAACATGCGCGCCGGCTTGAAGCCAGCGCCGCAGATCTCCTCGACCTTCTCGATGGTGGCTCCGCCCAGCTTGCGCACGGTCATGGCGTGGCTTTCCCCTTAGAACGTGACGACGCTGCGGATCGACTGTCCCTTGTGCATCAGGTCGAAGGCGTCGTTGATCTTCTCGACCGGCATCACGTGGGTGATGAGCGAATCGATGTCGATCTTCTTGTCCATGTACCAGTCGACGATCTTGGGCACGTCGCGCCGGCCCTTGGCACCGCCGAAGGCCGTGCCCATCCAGTGCCGGCCGGTGACGAGTTGGAACGGCCGGGTGGAAATTTCCTGGCCGGCGCCGGCAACGCCGATGATCACCGACTTGCCCCAGCCGCGATGGCAGCATTCCAGGGCCTGGCGCATCAGCTTGGTGTTGCCGACGCATTCGAAGCTGTAGTCGGCGCCGCCGTCAGTCAGCTCGACCAAGTGAGCGACAAGGTCCTTGGTCCCGAGCGTGCCGGGATTGACGAAGTGCGTCATGCCGAACTTGCGGCCGAGCGCCTCGCGCTCGGGATTGAGATCGACGCCGACGATCATGTTGGCGCCGACAAGGCGCGCGCCCTGCACGACGTTCAGCCCGATGCCGCCCAGGCCGAACACAACGACATTGGCGCCGGCCTCGACCTTGGCGGTGTTGATCACCGCGCCGATGCCGGTGGTGACGCCGCAGCCGATGTAGCAGACCTTGTCGAACGGCGCGTCGGGCCGGATCTTGGCCAGCGCGATCTCGGGCAGCACCGTGTAGTTCGAGAAGGTCGAGCAGCCCATGTAGTGATGGACCTTCTTGCCCCTGAGCGAAAAGCGCGAGGTGCCGTCGGGCATCACGCCCTGGCCCTGGGTCGAGCGGATGGCGGTGCAGAGGTTGGTCTTGCCCGACAGGCAGGATTTGCAGGCGCGGCATTCGGGCGTGTAGAGCGGGATCACGTGGTCGCCCTTCTTCAGCGACACGATGCCCGGCCCGACATCGACCACGACGCCCGCGCCTTCGTGGCCGAAGATCACCGGGAACAGCCCTTCGGGATCGCCGCCGGAGCGCGTGAACTCGTCGGTATGGCAGACGCCCGACGCCTTGATCTCGACCAGCACCTCGCCGAACTTCGGCCCTTCCAGGTCGACTTCCTCGATCTCGAGGTTCTTGCCGGCCTCGAAGCAGACTGCCGCCTTTGTCTTCACGCTGTCCCCCTGGAAATCAGGGGGCGAAGCCTAGAGCAGGGGAAAGGTCAACGCTACCGGAGTCGAAGCGCGAGGCGAAAAGCGGCTGTCATCCCGAGCGCAGCGAGGGACCTTTGATTGAAAGCGCCAAAGGTCCCTCGCTGCGCTCGGGATGACAGAGGGTTCTATCGGCCGACGAATCGCTTGATCGTCGCCGCGACTTCCTCGTCCGTCGCAAAGTTGCCGCGATCGGCATCGGGGATTCCGGCCATGATGTCGTCGATCATCTCTTTCCTAGCTTCCCGGTACTGGCCGATCAGCCGCCGGCAGAGCTCGGCTGCCGTCGGGATGTCCTCGATGTTCCCGACGCCGTGGCCCGCCGTATAGATGTCCTTCCAGCGCTTCTTGTTGTCCTGTGCCGACACGATCTTGGTGGGCAAGGTCGTGCGCAGGACGTCGAGGTCGATGCCGGCGGCGAGAAGGCTGGGCGTCAGCCAGTTGGCCGGGGCGCCATCGATCGAGGCGGTGAGGAAGACATCGGTGGCTCGGGTCTTCAGGATCATGTCCTTGTGCGCGGCTGCCGCCATCGCCTCCTGGGTGGCGATGAAGCGTGTGCCTATGTAGGCGAGGTCGGCGCCCATCGCCTCGGCGGCCAGCACGTCGCGACCGGTGGTCTGGCCGCCCGCCAGCACGACGGCGAAATGATCGCCGAGCTGGCGCACCTCGTTCATCAGGGCGAAGGGGTTGATCGTACCGGTATGGCCGCCGGCACCGCCGGCGACAGCGATGACGCCGTCGACGTCCGCCCCCAGCGCCTTCTCGGCATGGCGGCGGTTGGCGATGTCGTGCAGGGCCACGGCGCCCCAGCCATGGATGCGCTTGATGGCGTCGCCCGGCGCACCCTTGGAGGTGAGCACGACCGGCACCTTGTACTTCTCGACCAGCTCGAGGTCGCCGGGGTAGCGCGGGTTGGAAGCATGAACGACCAGGTTCACGGCCCACGGCGCCGGCTTCCTGCCGGCATCCTCCAGCCGCTTGATGCCGTCCTGCATCTCGTCGAGCCAGCCCTGGAACTCCTCGCGGCTGCGCGTGCCGTGGGCCGGGAAGCTGCCCATGATGCCTTCAGCGCAGCAGGCCAAAGCCAGAGCCGGATTGGAGACCAGGAACATCGGCGCGGCGATGGCGGGGATCGCCATGCGCTCCATCAGCTTGTGCACTTCGGCGCGCGCCATCAGACCTCTCCCACGGTCGGCGTCGTCGACGTCACGCCGGACTTCTTCAACGTCGCCAGTTCCTCATCGCCATAGCCCAAAAGCTCGCGCAGCACCTCGTCGGTGTGCTGGCCGAGATCGGGTGCGGCGCGTTCGATGGTGATGCCCTTGCCGTCGAGCCGGTAGGGCAGGCCTTTCACCAGGCCGCCGTGCTCGTCGCGCACCAGCGTCACCCCGGCGAGGCTTTTGTCGTTCAGCAGGTCATTGCCAGCATTGCACGGTGCAGCGGCGATACCGCGGGCGAGCAGGGCTGCAACAGCGTCGTCTCTGTTTTGGTTGGCGCACCAGGAGGCAAGTCCGGGCTCATCGTGCGCGATAGCGATCCATCGTCCGTCCTTGCAGCGATGGGCATCCTGTTGCGTGCCGTTGTCACGTGGCGCGAGGGAATGCGATGGATCCGCGGATGCCGCCAGAATCTCCTCGCCCAGGGTGAAGGACGCGACCTCGCGCTGGGAGAAGTCGAGGAAAGCGCCCTTGCCGCTGCGGCGGGCCTCCATCACGGCCGTGATGACGATACCGGTCGCGAACAGCGACACGATCTGGTCGGGGTAGTTGACATCCATGCCCGAGATGCGCGGCTCCTCGCCCTTGTACCCGGTGAGCGAGGCGATGCCCGAGGTGGCGTCGAGTGTGCTGCCAAACGACACGTTCATGCGCTCGGGGCCCGTGTCGCCCTGGCTGGAGATCGCGGCGAACACGATGCGCGGATTGATCTCCTTCAGCGCCTGATAGCCCAGCCCGGCACGGTCGAGCACGCCGCGGCGGAAGTTCTCGACGACCACGTCGCAGTGCTTCGCGAGCTCGCGGACCACGCGCTGGCCCTCGGGATCTTTTAGGTTCAGCGCCAGGCCGCGCTTGTTGCGGTTGGTGAAGCGGAACTGCGGCGAGCGATTCCACCAGCCCTCGTCGTCGTCCATCTTGCCGACGACGCGGAAGGGATCGAGATAGGCGCCCGATTCGATCTTGAGGACGTCGGCGCCGAGATCGGCCAGCATGGCCGAGGTGTTGGCGCCGGCCGTTAGAAGGCCGAAGTCGAGGACGCGTACGCCGGTGAGGGGCCCCTTCATGCCGCGAGCTCCGCTTGCTCGAGAGGTGGGGCGGGACGCGGCGCGAAGGAGCGGCCGTTCCATTGCACCGGCAGCTGCGGGATCAAAAGCTTGCCGATGTCGGGGTGCGTCATCTTCGCGAAGAAGCCGCGGGCGACGTACTGCTCGGTCTGGAGCAGTTCGGCCGGCGTGAAGATCGGGCCGAACGGCACGCCCTTGGATTGCGCCGTCTTCTGGATTTCGGCGCGCGTCTTGTCGGCGAACCATGGCGCAATGATCGCGTAGAGCTCGGCGATGTTCTTGCGGCGGCCAGCGCGGGTGGCGAATTTCTCGTCGTTGAGCCGCGGATCGCCGATCAGTCCGCGCGTCGCGGGCCATTGCGTGATAGTGTAGACGACGGCGACATGGCCGTCGCGGCAGGGCATGACCTGGAACTCGGAAGCCTTGCCCTCGCGGCCGGGCGAGGTGCCGGTGGCGGCTGCCCCCGACGCTGCCTTCCAGTTCACCCACTGCATGACTTCGGCGAGCGACACGCGCACATGCGGCGCGCGCTGCCCTGCATCGTGTGCGGCGAGCGCGGCAGCGAGACCGGTGAAGGCGGTCAGCCCTGCGGCATAGGAGGCCTGATGGCCGCCGAGCGTCAGGGGCTTGCGCTCGGGCTCGCCGATCATGTGCATCAGGCCGCCCAGCGCCTGGATCGCAAGCTCGCTGACCGGCCGCGCTGCGGCATCCATTTCCGCCGGGAAGGCTGCGATCTCGATCGGCGTCGCCTTGGCCGCGCGCGCCAAGGAGGCGATCGAGGCCGGCTCCTCGAACAGGCAGGCATGGCTGCGGTCGAGCAATTGCACGAGATTTGCACGGCCCGAATCGGTCCCGAGATCGAGGACCAACGAGCGTTTGGACGTATTCAGGAACTGGAACAGCGCGCTGGCGCCGGACGGCAGCAGCGGCGGGGCCAGGCGTACCGGATCGCCGCCGGGCGGCTCGATCTTGAGGACGTCGGCGCCGAGGTCGGCGGCGATCTTGCCGGCGAGCGACGTCGCCAGCCTGAGGCAAAGCGGCACAGCGGCGTCATTCACCTCGACGATGGTGAAACGCTGCAAGGGCAGGGAATCAGTGGTCATCGCGCGATGATCGGCGCAAGCCGTGGCTTCGGTCAACGGCACGCGCGTGCTACGGTCCGGATCACGGAGGGTTTGATGGCACAGACGGGCAACCACAAGGGGCTGCAGTTCGGAATTTTCCTCGCCCCGTTCCACCGGCTGGGCGAGAACCCCACGGTCGCCATGGCGCGCGACATGGAGCTGATCGAGTGGCTCGACGAGCTGGGCTACGACGAGGCCTGGATCGGCGAGCACCATTCCGCTGGGTGGGAGACCATCGCCTCGCCGGAAGTGTTCATCGGCGCCGCCATCGAGCGCACGCGCTACATCCGGCTGGGCTCGGGCGTGACCAGCCTGCCGTACCATCATCCGCTGATGGTGGCGAACCGCTTCGTGCAGCTCGACCACATGTCGCGGGGCCGCACCATGCTGGGCTGCGGCCCGGGCGCGCTGCCGTCCGACGCCTACATGATGGGCATCGATCCCTCGACCCAGCGCGACCGCATGGAGCAGGCGCTGTCGGCCATCATGCAGCTCCTGAAGTGCGAGGAGCCGGTCACCATGAAGACCGACTGGTTCGAGCTCAAGGAGGCGCGCCTGCACTTGGCGCCCTACTCCTATCCGCATTTCCCCATCGCCTGCGCCAGCACCATCACGCCCTCGGGGATGATCGCGGCCGGCAAGCATGGGCTGGGCGTGCTGTCGATCGGCGCCGGCCTGCCGGGCGGGCCCGAGGCGATGGCCAAGCAATGGGCGATCTACGAGGAGACGGCGGCCAAGCACGGCCACAAGGCCGACCGCTCGAAGTGGCGCATCGTGGTGAACGCCCACATCGCCGATGACGACGAGCAGGCGCTGCGCGAGGTCCATGCCGGCGAGCGCTGCGAGACCGTGACCTATTTCGAGGACACGCTCGGTCGGCCGCCCGGCCGCTCCGACGATCCGCTGCGCGAGGGCGTGGCCCAGGGCACGACCCTGGTCGGCACGCCCGACACGGTGGCCAAGGGCATCGAGCGCCTGCTCGGCTATTCCAACGGCGGCTTCGGCGGCATCCTGTTCCGTGCCCACGAATGGGCGAGCCGCGAGCAGACCCTGCGGTCCTACGAGCTGTTCGCGCGCTACGTCATGCCGCGCTTCCAGGGCTCGCTCGACACCATCGTCGGCTCGAACAGCTGGTCGCGCGAGAACCGCAAGGCGGTGTTCGGCCCGACGGTGGCGGCGGTGAAGAAGGCCTTCACCGATGTCGGCCGTGAAGTTCCCGAGGAATTCCGTCAGCGCACCGTCGGAGCGCGGGATGTCAGCAGCGACTAAGGCACGCGCCCTGCTGCTGGCCGTGGTCGCGTCCGGGCTCGCGGCCTGCACGACCACCAAAGGCACGCTCGACCGATCCCAGGTGGAAGCGGTCCGAGTTGACGGCCGCCTGTACGAGGTGCGTGTCGCGCCGGCTGAGGTCGAAGGCGAGTATCGGCTGTTGGTCGTGCGCGGCACGATCGTGGTCAACCCCGATCCCCAGCGCGAAAGCGAACGGCTCTGGAACGTCGTTCAGCCTTTCATGGAGCGCACCTGCAAGGGCCCCGTCGTCGTGCTGGAGAACAATCTGGCCGACAAGGTCAACCTCTACATTCGTTTCCGGTGTGGCGCCTAGAGACCCGTGGCTGGCGCGCTGGCTGCCGTTGATCGGCGAGCGTGCGGCCGGCCTTCCGGTTTTCGAGCTGGGATGCGGCGGCGGTCGTGACAGCGAGGTGCTGGCGGCGGCGGGCCATCAGGTCGTCGGTATCGATCTTTCCAGCAAGGCCATTGGCAATGCCCGTGGCCGCGTGCCGTCGGCGACATTCCACTGCCAGGATATCCGCGCGCCGTTTCCCGTCGAGTGCGCGGGCGTCGTCCTCGCGAGCCCGTCGCTACACTATTTTGCCTGGCCGGAGACCGAGGCGCTTGTCGAGCGCATCTGGCAGGTGCTCCTGCCCGCGGGCGTGCTGTTGTGCCGGCTCAACTCGACCAACGACCATCATCACGGCGCGTCAGGCCATCCGCGCATCGACGACGACTATTACATGGTCGACGGCGAGCCCAAGCGCTTCTTCGATCGCGCGGCGACCGAACGGCTGTTCGCGCGCGGCTGGCGCACGCTCAGTCTCGAGGAAAGGGTGATCGATCGATACGATCACCCCAAGTGGGTTTGGGAGACGATTCTCCAGAAGAACGCCGACTAGAATTCCTTCTTCGTGCCCGGCTCGGCGTCGATCACCTGGATCGACGTCTGGCCCATCGCCGCCTTGAACTCGGCCGGCGTGCCCTTGAGGAAGGGGTTGCTGGCGTAGTGCATGGGCATCGCCATCTTGGGCTTGACCAGCTCCTTCATGGCGTAGGCGGCGTCCTTGGGATCGAGCACGTAGTGGCCGCCGATCGGCACCAGCACGAGGTCGGGCTTGTAGTAGTCGCCGATGAACTTCATGTCGCCGAACAGGCCGGTGTCGCCCATGTGGTAGATCTTGAAGCCATTCTCGAGCTCGATGATCCAGCCGGCCGGCTCGCCCGCGGCATAGCTCGTGTCCTTGCCGGTCGCCGGATCCTTCAGGATCATCTCCGAGGAATGCTCGGCGCGGACCATGGTGATCTTGACACCGGGGAAGGGCTCGATCGTGCCGCCCTTGCTCATGCGCGGCACCAGCTTGGCCGGCATCAGGCCCAAGGTCAGGAGAGTCTGGTTGAGACCGGCCGGCGCCCACATCGGCACGTCGTTGGTCTTGGCAATCTCCATGGCGTCGCCCAGGTGATCGCCGTGGCCGTGCGTCACCAGGATCAGGTCGACCTTGCCGATCTTGGAGAGATCCTTCAGCTCGGGCGGGATCTTGGTGGCACCCATGATCCAGGGATCGATCATGATCACCTTGCCGCCCGGCGTGGTGAGCTTGAAGGCGGCCTGGCTGTAAGACGACCCAGCATGTGCACCCCCAGTTGTTGATTGCGCCAAGCCTAACACGGTTTTTCAGGGCGGAAGTTGTCGCTTTTCCGTGAAGGATTAATCGCCCACGATGCACTGCAACATAGAAGGGGAGTTGGCCCGCCGATGAGCATCAAGGGCAAAGCTTACATTGCCGGCATCTACGAGCATCCGACGCGGCTGGCGACGGACATCTCGCTGGCGCAAATCCACGCCCAGGTGGCCAAGGGCGCGCTGGACGACGCCGGCCTCAGCAAGGACGACGTCGACGGCTATTTCTGCGCCGGCGATGCGCCCGGCCTGGGGCCGATGTCCATGGTCGAGTACATGGGGCTGAAACCCCGTCACGTCGATTCGACCGACACCGGCGGCTCGTCCTATCTGCTGCACGTCGCCCACGCCGCCGAGGCGATCGCGATGGGCAAGTGCAAGGTGGCGCTGATCACCTTGGCCGGCCGGCCGCGCGCCGAGGGCATGGCAACCGGCACCGTGCCGCGCTCCCGCGGCGGCACGCCGACGCCCGACGAGCCTTTCGAGTTCCCCTACGGGCCGACCGTGGTGAACATGTACGCCATGTGCGCCATGCGCCACATGCACGAGTTCGGCACGACCGCCGAGCAGCTCGCCTGGATCAAGGTCGCGGCCTCGCACCACGCGCAATACAACGAGCACGCATTGCTGCGCGACGTGGTCACGGTCGAGCAAGTTATAAACTCGCCGATGATCTCCGATCCGCTGCACCGCCTGGACTGCTGTGTGATCACCGACGGCGGCGGCGCCATGGTCGTGGTGGCGCCCGAGATCGCGGCCAAGCTCAAGCGGCCCAAGGTCAAGCTGATCGGCGCCGGGGAGTTCGTGAAGACGCAGATGGGCGGCAAGGTCGACCTGACCTACTCGGGCGCGCGCTTCAGCGGCGCGACTGCCTTCGCCGAGGCAGGCGTGAAGCCATCCGACATGAAGTACGTGTCGATCTACGACAGCTTCACCATCACCGTGCTGATGCAGCTAGAAGACCTGGGTTTTGCCGAGAAGGGCAAGGGCGGCAAGCTGGTGGCCGACGGCAACCTGATCTCGGGCACCGGCAAGCTGCCGTTCAACACCGACGGCGGCGGTCTGTGCAGCAACCATCCGGCCAATCGCGGCGGTCTCACAAAGGTCCTCGAAGCGGTGCGTCAGCTGCGCGGCGAGGCGCATCCCAAGGTGCAGGTGAAGAACTGCGATCTTGCGCTGGCGCACGGCACGGGCGGCTCATTGGGCCTGCGCCACGGCAGCGGCACCGTCATTCTGGAGAGGGAGTAGACCATGGCCGACACCAAAGAGCGCAAGTTGCCGGCGCCGTCCGTGAGCGCCGAGACCCAGGCCTATTGGGACGCCGCCGCCAAGGGCAAGCTTCTGGTGCGCAAGTGCACGAGTTGCGGCGAGCTGCACCACTATCCGCGCACGATCTGTCCCTTCTGCTTCAGCGACAAGACGGAATGGATCGAGGCTTCGGGGAAGGGCACGATCTACTCCTACAGCGTGATGCGCCGCGCGCCGGTACCGTACGCCATGGCCTATGTGACGCTGGCGGAGGGCCCGCGCATGGTGACCAACATCGTCGACTGCGACTTCAACAAGTTGAAATGCGAGCAGCCGGTGAAGGTGGTGTTCAAGCCGACCGACGGCGGCCCGCCGCTGCCGATGTTCACGCCGGCTTAGACTCTTTTGGACCGCGCGCATCCTGCGCTCAAGATCATGAGCGCGCAGGATGCGCGCGGTCCGGAAGACTAAGAGTTCAACGCCTCCCACACTCGTTCCGGTGTGGCCGGCATGTTAATATGCTTGCCGCCCAGCGCATCGGAGATTGCGTTCATCACCGACGGCAGCGAGCCCGCGCAGCCTGCCTCGCCGCAGCCCTTGGCACCCAGCACGTTGGTCTTGGCCGGCACCGAGTGGTAGTCGATGCGGAAGGACGGCGTGTCCGCGGCGCGCGGCAGGGCGTAGTCGGTGAAGCTGCCGGTCAGGAACTGGCCGTCCTCGCTGTAGACCGTGCGCTCGAACAGCGCCTGGCCGATACCCTGCACCACGCCGCCATGGCTCTGGCCCTCGACCAGCAGCGGATTGATGACCGTGCCGAAGTCGTTGACCATGGTGTACTTCACCACGTCGACCCAGCCGGTATCGGGATCGATCTCGACCTCGGCGACGTGCGCGCCGTTGGGGAAGGCCGAAGGTGCCGCCTCGTGGACGTGGCTGACGTCGAGCGTGTCGGGGACGCCCTCGGGCACTTTCATCCCCGTGCGCAGGCGCTCGGCCAGCTCCATGATGCCGATGCCGCGGTCGGTGCCGACGATGGTGAAGCGGCCGAGCTGGAACTCTATGTCGGTCGCCGAGGCTTCGAGCGCCGCACCGGCAATCTGCTTGCCCTTGTCGATGACCTTGTCGGAGGCTTCGACGATGGCGGCGCCGCTCGCCATGATCGACTTCGAGCCGCCGGTGCCGCCGCCCGCGATCAAGAGATCGCTGTCGCCCTGGATCAGCTTGATCTTATGGAAGGGGATGCCGAGCTTCTCGGTCAGCACCTGGGCGAAGGCCGACCAGTGGCCCTGGCCGTAGTCGAGCGTGCCGGTGATGATGGTGACGTCGCCGTTGGGTTCGAAGCGGATGCCGCCCATCTCCTTCATCGGCGGCGCCGTGACTTCCAGATAGTCGCCGATGCCGAGCCCGCGCAGCTTGCCGCGCGCCTTGCTCTCGGCCTTGCGTGCCTCGAAGCCCGCGACGTCGGCGAACTTCAGCGCCTTGTCCAGAAGCGTGGTGAACTCGCCGCTGTCGTAGGTCGTACCCGACGCCGTCTTGAAGGGCATCTCCTCGGGTTTGATGTGGTTGCGCTTGCGCATCTCGACCTGGTCGATGCCCATCTCGCGCGCCGCGGTGTCGATCAGCCGTTCCATGAAGTAGTTGGCCTCGGGCCGCCCGGCGCCGCGGTAGGCGCCGACCGGCGAGGTGTGGGTGAAGGCCACCTTGGTCGCGACCTCGATCAGCGGCGTGCGGTAGATGGCGGCGAGGTTGCGCGTGACGCCCATCGAACCCATCAGCGGGCCGACATTGGCGAGATAGCCGCCGACATTGGCGAAGCCGATCAGGCGCACGGCCAGGAACTTGCCGTCCTTGTCGAGCGCCAGCTCGGCATCGAAATCGTGGTCGCGGCCGTGCTGGTCACTGAGGAAGGCGCCCGAACGGTCGTCGGTCCACTTGACCGGACGGCCGAGGATCTTCGAGGCGTGGAAGAGCCCTGCGTATTCTGGATAGGGCGAGCCCTTCATGCCGAACGAGCCGCCGACATTGCCGGTCAGGATACGCATCTGGTTGGGCTTGATCTTGAGCAGATCCGCCATCTGATGTTTCAGGCCAAAGGCGCCCTGGTTGCCGGCGCGCAAGGTGTAGCGGTCGGTCTTGGCGTCATAGTCGGCGAGCGCCGAGCGCGGCTCCATGGCGCAGACGACGATGCGATTGCTGACCAGCCTCAGTCGCGTGACGTGCGCGGCCTTGGCGAAGGCCTCGGCTACCTTGGCGCTGTCACCGTAGAGATAGTCGACGCAGATGTTGCCGGGCGCGTCGTCGAATACCAATGGCGCGCCAGGCTTGGTGGCCACGCGAGCATCGGTGACGGCGGGCAGCGAATCGATGTCTACGACCACCGCCTCAGCCGCGTCCTTGGCTTGCGCCAGCGTCTCGGCGACGACGAAGGCCACCGGATCGCCAACGAACCGCACCTTGTCGATGGCGAGCGAGGGACGCGTCGGCATCTTCATCGGCGTGCCGTCGCGGTTGGGCACCGGGATCAGCGTCTTGAGGGGGCCGTAGGCCGCAAGATCGGCGCCGGTCCACGCGCCCAGCACACCCGGCATGGTCTTGGCCTCGGCCGTGTCGATGCCCTTGATGACGCCGTGTGCCACCTGGCTGCGCACCATCACGCACCAAGCCTGGTTGGGCAGGTTCATGTCGTCGGTGTAGCGGCCTTCGCCGCGCAGCAGGGTGGGGTCCTCCTGCCGCGGCACGGGCTGGCCGATGCCGAATTTCATCAAATTGAGATCGTTCGCAGCCATCGGCGCGTTCATGGGCGGTCCGTCGGGAAGGGGTTGGGAGGTAAGGGCACCATCATATCGTATCGATCGGGCTCTGCCGCCAGCCCGCAATGCAGGTCTCGTATCGCGGTTTGCCCGGTCTATCGGCACTGGCACCCCGCAGGGACCGTGCCAACAATGTCCCCACTTTCGTTACGGAGGTGTTTCGGTGTCCGCCATCGCCTGGGAACTGCCCGAGGACGTGCGCGCCGTGCGCGACGGCCTGCTCGACTTCGCGCGCAAGGAAATCCTGCCGCGCCATCAGGCGCATCGTGACCTGTTCGAGGATCCGCGGCGGCTTTATCGCGAAGACGGGCGGTTTTCAGATGCCCTGAAGGCTTTGATCGACGATGTACGGCGCGTCTCCGCCAAGGCTGGTTACTACAACATGTGCGTGCCTGAATCGCTGGGTGGCGGCGGCCTTGGGCATCTTGCCTATTATGTCGGCTGGGAGGCGCTGTTCCGGCTGTGCGGGCCGCAGAACTGGCTGATGCTCTATGTCATCAGCCACTGGGCCTTTGGGCCGAGCCGGCTTCTCGAAAAGGTAACGGACGAGGCGCGCGAGCGCATGCTGGCGCCGATGATGGCGGGCGAGGCGTCGATGTGCTTCGGCCTGTCCGAACCGGGTGCCGGCTCCGATGCGGCGGCACTGGCGACGCGGGCCCGGCCCGACGGCAACGGCTGGCGCCTCACGGGCCGCAAGATCTGGACGTCCAATGCGCCGGTCGCGGACTACTGCATCGTCTTCGCGATCACCGATCCCGAGCGAGCGGCGCAGCGCAAGGGCGGCATCAGCGCCTTCCTGGTGCCCACCAGCTCGCCGGGCTTCGACGTCCAGCGCGTGATCAAGCTTTTTGGCCATATCGGCGGCGATGAGGCCGAGCTGCGCCTGGAAGACGTGCGCGTCGAGCCGTGGCAGGTCGTGGGCGAGCTGCACCAGGGTTTCGCCGCCGCGCTCTACGGCGTATCGCTCGGCCGCATCTACAACTCGGCGCGTGCCGTGGGCTACGGCCGCTGGGCGCTCGAGCTCGCGCTGGAATACGCCAAGACCCGGAAGGCCTTCGACCGGCCGATCGCCGACTACCAGGGTGTGACCTTCCCGCTGGCCGAGAGCGCCACGGAATTGCACGGCGCGCATCTCATGGGACTGAACGCCGCCCTGCTGCTCGACCAGGGCGCGCCCGCCATCAAGGAGCTGTCGATGGCCAAGGCCTATTCGGTGCAGGTCGGTTACCGCGCCGTCGACCGCGCCATGCAGACCCATGGCGCCATGGGCTTCACCAACGAGGTCGGCCTGCACCACGCCTGGCACTCGCTGCGCATCGTCAATGTCGCCGACGGCACCAACGAGATCCTGAACCGCGGCATCGTGCAGCGCCTGCTCAAGGGCGATGTCGAGCTCTAGCGCGTTCATACGCGCTGGCGCCGGCGGTCCAGAAGACCATGAGCTGACCTGGAGGTCCGCGCTCCGGCAAGAGTCAACACGGCCTCGCCTGTTGTGCTAGTCATAGGCCATGTCGAACCTCGATCCCGTCACCCTGACCGTCATCCAGAACGGCCTGATCCAGGTCTGCAACGAGATGGACCTGGCCTTCGTGCGCGCGGCCTTCTCGCCGGTGATCTCCGAAGGCATGGACCGCTCCGACGGCATCTATGACGCCACCGACGGTGCGCTCATCGCCCAGGGCGAGCTCGGCCTGCCGGTGTTCGTCGGCACCATGCAGTTCTCGACCCGGGCGGTGATCGAGCGCGTGAAGAGCCACTACGCCGGCAAGGTCGATGCGGGCGACGTGTTCATCGTCAACGATCCCTACCTCGGCGGCACGCATTTGATGGATGTGCGGTTCGTAAAACCCTTCTTCTACAAGGGTGAGATGTTCGCCTGGCTGGCCAATACCGGCCACTGGCCCGACGTCGGCGGCATGGTGCCGGGTGGCTTTTCGGCCAGCGCGACGGAGGTCGAGCAGGAAGGCCTGCGCCTGCCGCCGGTAAAATTCTTCAAGAAGGGCGAGATGGACCAGGAGATCCTGTCGATCATCCTGTCCAACATCCGCATCGCCGACCAGCGCATCGGCGATATCAAGGCGCAGGCGGCCGCGCTTACCACCGGCGAGCAGCGGCTGACCGCGCTGATCGACCGCTACGGCGCCGAAACCGTGCGCCAGGCGATTGCCGAGATGCGCCATCGCGCCGAGCGCCAGATGCGCGCCAAGATCGCGGCCATCCCCGACGGCGTCTACGAGGGCAGCTCGCAGGTCGACAGCGACGGCGTCGTCGACGAGCCGCTCACCATCAGGATGAAGGTCACCAAGAAGGGCGATGACCTCACCTTCGACATGACAGGCTCGAGCCCGCCCTGCCGTGGCCCGATGAACAGCGTCATCGCCACGACCAAGTCGGCGATCTACCTGGCGGTGAAGCACATCTTCCCCGACGTGCCGATCAATGCTGGCACCTTCGAGCCGCTGAAGATCGTCGAGCCCGAGGGCACGTTCCTCTATGCCAAGTATCCACGGCCGGTGTCGGGCTGCGCCGCCGAGGTGAGCCAGCGCATCGCCGAGGCGGTGTTCGCAGCCCTCACCAAGGCGATCCCCGACCTGTTGTTTGCCGCACCGGCCGGCACCTCGGGCAATCTCGGCGTCGGGGGCTACGATCCCGAGCGCAACCGCAACTACATTATGTATCTCTTCACCGGCGGCGGTTACGGCGGCTTCCAGGGCGGCGATGGCCTCAGCAACGGCTGCTCGACCATCGGCATCTCCAAGATGCCGCCGGTCGAGGTGCTGGAGCAGTTCTATCCCGTGCTGTTCGAGGAGTTCTCGCTGCGTGAGGGCTCGGGCGGCGCCGGCGAGTTCCGCGGCGGCTTCGGCATCAACTACGCCATAAAACTGCGCCGCGGCGAGGCGCGTGTCTCGATGGTGATGGACCACGGCCGCACCGGACCGCAGGGCGTCTTGGGCGGCAGGGACGGCGGCACCAACACCGTCGAGGTGAGCCAGGGCGGCAAGAACTACCGGCCGCCGCATCTGTCCAAGGACCAGGACATCCAGATCGGCGTCGGCGACGTGGTGCGGGTGTCGACGCCGGGTGGCGGCGGCTTCGGCGATCCCGCCAAGCGCGATCCGGCGGCGATCGCGCGCGACGTGGCGCGCGGCTACTACAGCGAGGCCGAGGTGCGCGAGAAGTTCGGATCGCCTCCGTCATCCTGAGCGAAGCGAAGGATCTCATGGCGATTGTTACCAGTGTGCTCGTTGACCTGTCATGAGGTCCTTCGCTGCGCTCAGGACGACAGTGGTCGCTACTAGGCGCCACCTGCTCGCCGCGCTGCCTGTGATGGCAGCCGTAAGTGGCGTTGCGGCGCAGTCGGCGTGGTACGCCGTGCGCGGACCCGGTAACGCCTTCATCGTCGATATGCCGGGTGAGCCCGTTTACAAGGTGATCGACACGCAGTCGCCCGGCGGCACCGCCTTCGCCTACCATTCCTACAGCCTGGAATACCGGCGGCTGTCGTTCGTGGCGCAGACCGCGCTGTTGCCCGCCGATATCGACCTGCGCCAACCACGGGCCTACCTGCAATCCGTGCTCGACGACCGAGCGCAGCGGCTGGCCGGCGGCAAATGGACCAGCGTCAACTGGCGCGACGTGCAAGGCGCGCCGGCGGTCGATTCCACCGGTTCCGCGCAGGGCGGCAGCGTGCTGCGCCAGCTCGTGGTGCTGAAGGACCGGCGCTACGTGTCGCTCGCCTATCTCGCACCGGCCGACGCGCTGCGCACGCCGGAAGCCGATCGTTTCTTCGGATCATTGAGGTTGGGCGCATGAGCAGGCCGCGTATCCATGTCCTGGCGTTGGGCGGCACCATTGCCACCAAACCCGATGCCAGCGGCGTCATGCAGATGGGCGCGGGCGCCGACGATCTGGTGAAGGCGGTCCCATTGCTCGCCACCTTGGCCGACATCGAGGCCGAGACGGTGTCGCGAGTCGGCAGCCATTCGCTCTCCTTTGACCAGATCCATGCCCTTGCCGCGAAGATCGCGAGTTCCAAGGCCGACGGCGTGATCGTGACCCAAGGCACCGACACGCTGGAAGAGACGGGCTTCCTCCTCGACCTGCTGGTCGAGTGCGACGTTCCGGTAATCGTGACAGCGGCGATGCGCAATCCCGCGCTCACCTCGGCCGATGGTCCCGGCAATCTCCTGGCGGCCGTACGTGTGGCGTGCGATCCGTGGATCCGTGCCCATGCCAGGGCGCTGGGCGTCATGGCGGTCATGCTCGACGAAGTCTACGCCGCCGCCGACGTCGTCAAGGCACATCCCACGCGCCTCAACGGCTTCGCTGCGCCACAGACCGGGCCGCTCGCGGCGCTGGTCGAAGACCGCGTGGTGCCGCTCAGCCTGCCGGTGCGCGACGCGATCGAGGCAGCACGCCGCAGGCTCGGCAAGGCGGCCGGCGGCGCGCAGCCGGTGGCGCTGCTGTGGATGGGACTAGACGAGCCCGGCCATTTGATCGAGGCGATGCTCGGCACGCCCGATCGCTTGGGCTATCGCGGCGCCGTCGTCGGCGCGATGGGCGGCGGCCATGTGCCCGAACGACTGGCCGATCTCGTGGGACGCCTTGCCGCAGCACTACCCACAGTCGTTTCGTCGCGCGCCGGTAGTGGTGCAATGTTGCGCCATACCTATGGCGGGCCGACCTCGGAGATCGCCCTGCGCAAGCTGGGCCTGATCTGGGGCGGCCGCCTGCATCCGCTCAAGGCGCGCGTCCTGCTGGAGACGTGCCTCAGGGCCGGGCTCAGCCGCGACACCATTGCCGAGGTGTTCGACGCCTTCGGCTAGAGCGGAATCCAAATAGATGGAACCGCGCGCGATTCCATCTATTTGGATTCGCGCGCACTGGTGATGCGTGTTGCAGGAGGCACAATCCGGTCCAGCTGGTTCCAGCTGGACCGGATTGTGCTCTAGGGTAGAATATCCGGCGCGAGGTGATCGCCATGCTCGAAGCCTTCGATGCAACGCTGCTGGCCCGGCTGCAGTTCGCTTTCACCGTGTCGTTTCATTTCATCTTCCCGTCCTTCACGATCGGGCTGGCGAGCTATCTCGCCGTGCTCGAGGCGCTGTGGCTGTGGACCGGCCGCTCGGTCTATCTCGACCTGTTCAAGTACTGGCTGAAGATCTTCGCGCTCAGCTTCGGCATGGGCGTGGTGTCGGGCATCGTCATGTCCTATCAGTTCGGCACCAACTGGTCGGTGTTCTCCGACAAGGCCGGCCCGGTGATCGGGCCGTTGATGGCCTA
>JAKFVH010000247.1 GCA_021732285.1 Reyranella sp.
CGCAAAGCTCGGCGGATGGCATGAATACCAAGCCAAACCTCCGGGACCCGTGACCTTCCACAACGGATTAGCTACCTTCCGTACCTTCTTCGAGGGATGGGCCTTCAAAAATGTGTAGATGGCCTAGAGCGAAGCTGGGGAGGTGGCCCGCAGGGCCGGAGGGGTCATGGGCGTCAACGTTGATGCTCATGACCCCTCCGCCCGCTACGCGGGCACCTCCCCATCGCGGACTCCGCGATGGGGAGGGAAGTGCTGAGCAACCGCAGCATGCCTACCGCGCCTTGGCGCTGCCGAGATAGGCCCGCTGAATGACGTCGTCCTCGGCGACGTCGCCGGGAGCGCCGGCGAACGTCACCTTGCCCTGTTCCATGAGAAAGAACTTGTGGGCCACCTTCAGTGCCATGTGGGCGTTCTGCTCGACCATGAAGATGGTGATGCCGTCGCGGTTCAGCTCCTCGACGATGGCGAAGATTTGCTCGACGATCAGCGGCGCCAGCCCCATCGACGGCTCGTCCATCATCAGGAGCCGTGGCCGGCTCATCAGCGCGCGCGCCACCGCCAGCATCTGCTGCTCGCCGCCCGACAGCGTCCCCGCTTGCTGCGCCCGGCGTTCCTTGAGGACCGGGAAGCGCGCCAGCAGCGCCTCGATGTCGCTTGCGATCGCGGCGCGGTCGCGGCGCAGATAGGCGCCGGCGGCGAGGTTCTCGGCCACCGACATGTGCGGGAACACCAGCCGGTTCTCCGGCACCAGCGCAATGCCGCGGCTGACCACGCGGTCGGCCGTCTCGCCGACCAGCTCGGCGCCGTCGAAACGCACCGACCCGCGGCGTGGCCGCAGGATGCCGGCAATGGTGTACATCAGCGTCGTCTTGCCGGCGCCGTTGGGGCCGAGCAGGCAGGTGATGCGGCCGGGATCGACCGAGAGCGACACGCCCTTCAGCGCCTCGATCTTGCCGTAGGCGGTGACGACGTCGTTCACCTCGAGCATCATTGCGCCGTCCCCAGATAGGCCTCGCGCACCGCAGGGTCGGCCTGCACCTCGGCCGGCGTGCCTTCGGCGATCTTGCGGCCGAAGTTCAGCACGCACACCCGGTCGGTCACGGCCATCACCAGCTCCATGTGATGCTCGATCAGCAGGATGGTGTAACCCTGCTGCTGCAGCGCGCGGATGCGCTCGTCGAGCTGGGCGATCTCTTCGGCGTTCATGCCGGCGGCGGGCTCGTCGAGCAGCAGCAGCCTGGGCTTGGCCGCCAGCGCGCGCGCAAGCTCGAGCCGGCGCTGCTCGCCGAAGGCGAGGCTGCCGGCGAGATCGTCGGCGCGATGCGCGAGCCCGGAGAATTCCAGCGCCTTGGTGATGCGCTCGCGCGCGTCGCTGCGGCCGCCGATCCAGCGCTTGAGGAAGCGCGTCTCGGCGCGATGCGACGGTGCGTTCTCGGCCATCCACAGGTTCTCCCAGACCGTGAGGTTGGCGAACAGGCGGATGTTCTGGAAGGTGCGCGCGAGCCCCAGCGACAGGCGGCGATGGGTCGGCACCGGCGCGATGTCCTTGCCTTCGAACAGGATCTCGCCGGCGGTGGGCTGATAGAGCCCGCAGACGAGATTGACCGTCGTGCTCTTGCCCGAGCCGTTGGGCCCGATCAGGCCGAACACCTCGCCGGGCCGGATGGAAAAGTCGATGCCGTCGACGGCGCGCACGCCGCCGAAATGCTTGGAGAGGCCGCGCACCTCAAGCACGACGCTGCTCCCCGCGCCATTGCTCGCGGCTGAACAGGCGCGCCAGCCGCCGCGCCGTCGCGGCGTCGATCAGGCCGTGCGGGCGCAGGTTCATGGCCAGCACGATCAGCGCGCCAAACAGGAGGTTGCGCCAGTCGCCCAGGAAGCGCAGGCCCTCGACCAGGAAGCCCTGCACGAAGATCGCCGCGACGATGGTGCCGAACACGCTGCGCAGGCCGCCCAGGATCGGATAGGCGATGGCGAAGGTCGCCAGCAGCACGTTGAAGTTCAGGTGCTCGATGTGGGTGGTGTAGTGGGCATAGATCGCGCCGCCCAGCCCGGCGATGAAGCCGCCGATGGTCATCGCCGTCACCTTCACCGCGGTGAGGTTGATGCCGACGCTCTGCGCCGCCACCTCGTCCTCGCCCACGGCGCGCAGTACGGCGCCGAAGCGGCTGCGGTCGTTCCACCACAGGGCGCCCGCGACCAGCGCCACCACCGTCCACACGAACAGCATCACTTCCAGGCTGGTCCAGCCGTTCTCGGGGAACCAGCGGATCTGCCGGAAGCCCTCGCCGCCCAGCGGCCCGATCTTCACCTCACCCTTGGCGATCTGGTAGTCGAAGTTGAAGAAGAACAGCCGCACCGCCTCGCCGAAGGCGAGCGTGGCAATCACCAGCATCAGCCCGCGCACGCGCAGCGCCGGGAAGCCGACCAGGCAGGCCATGAGGGCGGCACCCAGGCCCGCCACCAGCATCGCCGGCACCAGGTGCCAGCCGGCGAGCACCGTCAGCATGCCCGCGACATAGGCGCCGATGGCGAAGAAGCCGGCCTGGGCCAGCGACACCTGCCCGGTCTGCAACACGATGTAGGCCGACAGGCCGAGCAGGGTGTGGAAGCCGATGATCTGCGCGAGGCTGTAGTAGAAGTCCACCGTTCGCCCCCTCAGTCGTGGCCGCGGCCGGAGAATAGCCCGCCCGGCCGCACCACGAGGAAGACGAACAACAGCAGCATCACGTAGATGTCGCGCTCGGTGACGTTGCGCAGCGCCTGGAACAGGTTCTCGGCGGCGCCCACCATGAGCCCCGCGACGATGGCGCCGGGGATGCTGCCCAGGCCGCCGATCACGGTGACGATCAGCCCTTTCACGGTGATCGGTCCGGCGATCAGCGGCGACAGCATGCCGACCGAGGCGCCGATCATGGCGCCGGCGACGCCGCCCAGCAGGCCCGCGATCACGAAGGTGAGCCCGTTCACCGCCTGCAGGCGCATGCCGCAGAGCTGCGCCGCCACCGGCTGCTGGGCCACGGCGCGTGTCGCCATGCCGAGCCGCGTGCGATAGAGCAGGGCGAGCAGCACCGCCATCGCGACGACGCAGACCAGGAAGACGCCCACCAGGTCAGCGCGCAGCATGAAGTCGCCGATCTCGATCGGATCGCCGTCGTAGATCGCCGGATAGTTCTGCGGCATGCCGGCGGTGGAATGCACGATGATCTCGTCGAGCAGCAGCAGCATGCCCACGGTCGACATCAGCGTGGCAAGCGGCGAGGCCAGCGGAATGAACCGGAAGCAGGTGAGATAGATCAGGTAGCCGATGACGCCGGACGCCGCGATCGACAGCGGAAACACGCTCCACGGCGGCAGCCCCATGAGCTGCGGTCCGACCAGCCCGCAATAGGCGCCGGCCAGCGAGCCCGCGGCATAGCTCATGTTGATCTTCTGCATCACGCCGAAGACCAGCGTGAAGCCGATGCCGATCAGCGAGTAGGTCGTGCCGAACAGCAGACCGTCGATGATCGCCTGCACATAGTCGACGAAGCCCATGAGCCTCCGGGGGCCAGGAGAGCAGGATCTTGCGGACCGCGCGCGTCACGCGCGGTCCGCAAGAAGTCTATCCGATGCTCAGTTGGTCACCGGGTTGTGCAGCACGACCCACTTGCCGTCCTTGGCGTGGACGTAGAGGTAGGGCTTCACCGCCTCACGGTCGTCGGTGCGCTTGCTCGTGCCGAGCAGGCCGCCGGTTTCCTTCAGCGCGGCCAGGCCCTTGCGGATCTTCTCGCGGTCGGCCTGGACGGTGTCCGGCTTGGCGAGCACGCCCTGTTCCTCCATCAGCTTCTTCAGGATGAACATGTTCTCGTAGGTCGCCGCCGAGTGCAGGTCGAGCGACCCGTTGAACTTGGCGGCCTGGGCGGCGGCGGCTTCCGCCGCCTGGTTCACCGGCGCGAAGCTGGTCGGTATGACGATGCCCTCGGCTTCCCGGGCGCAGCCCTGCAGGGTCTCGAGGCTGGACGAGCTGGTGAGCCCGATCAGCATCTTCACCTTGACGCCCTGGCGGCGCATCTCCTTGAGCACGCCGCAGGTGGTGAAGGGATGGGCCGCGATGGCGAGGATATCGGGCGCCGCCGCTTTGATCTCGCGGACCTGCTGGGCGAAGTTGGTGTCTTCCAGCAGCCACTTGGCCTCGCCCTTGACCTCGAGCCCGGCCTTGGGTGCGGCTTCCTTCATCACGGCGTACCAGGTCGCCCGGCTGTGGGCGAAGTTCTCCTCGACGCCGGCGAAGATGGTCTTGAGATCCGGCTTGGTCTGCTTCACCCAGCTGAACAGCGAGGTGTACATCTCGGCTTCGCTGGGCACGTTGCGGAACGCCCATTCCGAGATCTTGGCCAGGCCGCCCTTGATCGCGACGTCGGTGAAGATCGGGAACTGCAGGCCGGAGTCGCTGGCATCGCCCGCCTTCTTCTGCAGCACGCCGAACAGCGGCTCGGCGACGTTCGAGCAGGTCGGGCCGATGGCGACCAGGGTCGGTCCGGAGGCGATGCGGCGCACGACCGAGATGCCTTCCTCGGCGGTGCAGCGATCGTCGAGGAACTCGACCTCGATCTTGCCCGTGGCGCCGTCGCCAAGCTTGACGCCGCCCTGGCTGTTGATCAGTTCGGCGGCCGCCCGCATCGCGGCCTCGCTGTTGACGCCGAACGAGCGCACGACGCCGGACTTGGCGCCGAACCCCTTGATGACTACGCTACGCTCCTGGGCGCCGGCCGGGCCCGTGACGGCGAGGCCGGCCAAAGCAACGAACGCGGATCCAAGCAGCAATGCAGTCTTGCGCATGACGTGTTCCTCCCTCGAGATGGGACGCCAAACCCGATGATCTTTTTCTTGGTTCGTTGGGCGGAATCGGGCCCTGTCTGCCGGCATCTGTCAATGAAAAGTCGCGGTGGATGAGCACGGCGGATGACGTCAGGGCCGTGCTGGAGCGCAAGGCCGCCGCGCTCAAGCAGCGATCCGCAGCAAAGCTCCTGGAACTGCTCGAGGCGGAGTTCGTCTATGTGACGGCCTCCGGCCGCCGGCTCCGTCGTGATGCCTACGTCGAGAACGGCACCGGCCCGCATGGGCTGCGCTTCCAAAGCCAGGAGATCGAGGGACTCGAAGTCGCGGATTTCGGCGACATCGCCATCGCGACGATGACCCTTCACGATCGGTTCGAGGTCCAAGGCCATGCCGTAGCCGAGACCTATCGGTCGTTTTGCGTGTTTCGCCGGCACGGCTCCGCCTGGCTGTGGGCCGGCGGGCAGACCTGCGCGGCAGGCCGGCCGCCCAACTCGTAGTCAGGCGAGAGCTGCCCTCACGGCACGGGTGAAGGCCACCACCTCGTTGCGCCGGTGGTGGTCGCCGGGCGGCGCATAGGCGGGCTCCGGAAAGGCGCCCAGGGTCACCACGACGAGGTCTTCCTTGTGGAAGATATCGATGCGCTGGCCGGAATGGCCCAGCGCCGACATCACGCCGTCGCCCAGCCACCAGCTGTAGCCGTAGTGGGTGATGTCGATGACCGGCGGCGCCGGCACCTTGAAGGCAGGCGTCGACGCCGCCTCGACCCAGCCCTCGGGCAGCACGCGCTTGCCGTCGATCACGCCGTCGTCCAGCACGAACAGGCCGAAGCGGCCGAGGTCGCGCAGCGCCATGCCGGCGCGGCTGCCGCCGATCTCCTGCCCATCCTCGCTCTCGAGCGTATAGAAGCCATCGTACTCCATGCCGGCCGGTTGCCAGATCTTTTGCGACATGTAGTCGGCCAGCGGCATGCCGACGGCCTTGGTGAGGGCGGCGCCCAGGAGATACGTGTCGCCCGAGTTGTAGAGGACCGTCGTGCCGGGCGGATGGGCCCGCTCCAGCGAGGCCATCAGCTTCAGCACGCCGCCCGGCACGCGATCGGCCAGCGACTTGCTGTAGCGGTTCACGTGCGAGGTGCGGTCGGTGTAGTCCTCGACCCAGCGCGTGCCCGACGACATGGTGAGCACATGGCGCAGGCTCACGCCCTCGTAGGCCGAGCCCGCGAGGACGGGCAGGTATTTCGTCAGAGGCTCGTCGATCGACTTGATGGCGCCGTCATGGACGGCGGCGCCCACCAGCATCGCCGTCATCGACTTCACCGTCGACATGGTCGACCAGCGGTCATGCTCCCCGAGGCCAAGCCCATAGCGCTCCAGCACGACGTGGCCGCGATGGATCACGAGCGTGCCGACGATGGCGTTGCGGTCCATGAAGGCGCCGACGTCGTACTCCCGATCGTTCGCCACGTAGCGTGGATCGATCTCCGGCCCGTACGGCAGCGGACGAGGCGCCGGCCCGCGCCGGATCACGCGATGGGCAAACAGCTTGTCGACGATGCGGTAGGCGTAGGGCTGGACCCAGGGCGGCAGGAAGAGGAATTCCTCGCCGAGCGGCAGATGCAGGCGCGGCGCACAGAGGAGAGGGGCGGGAGCATTCATGGGGAGCTATATTTCCGTCAAACGAGCTCGAGCTGAACCTTGCGCCCGACGAGGGCCGCTGCTCGCTGCAGGGTTTCGATCGTCACATTGCCGTCTTCGGGATCGAGCACGCGGTCAATCTGGGTGCGGCTGGTGTGCATCATCGTAGCGAGCTGTCGCTTGCTGAGCTTGCGCTCCTTCATCGCTTCGGCGAGCTGCCAGGCGATCACTTCCTTGATCGCGCGGGCCTGGAATTCTTCGAATACGCCTTCCTCCTTGAGAAAGTCGTCGATCGACGAGCCTTTGTGCTTGTTGGGATGCTTTCCAGGAGGTTTGCCGGGATGCTTTGCGTTCTTGCGTCGTTCAACCATTCTCAACCTCTTGCTTGCGCTTTCGTGCGATCGCCAATTCCTCATCAGGAGTTTTTTGCATCTTCTTGATGAAGCCATGGAGCGCGTAGAGCGCGCCGCCATGAAAGCAGATGAAAACCCGAGATATTGTCCTGCTGGGCAGTTCCGTTCGCACTTCCCACAATCCACGACCCAAAGACCGGCAAAGCGGCATGCCGACCGGCCAGCGATACTGCACCCTTTGCAAATCCGCGCCGACCTCCAACCGATCAAGCCGGTTCATCGCCTTCAGCCAGTCTCGAACCGGCTCGTTGCCGGCGGCCGTGCAGTAAAAGACGAGAGGTATTTCGGCGTAGTCGAGTGGTCGGCCGGCACCAACGACTATGTACTATAAAAAGTGCCGGTAGGCAAAGCATCCCGCCCGACAGGCGGACGGCTGAGCCAATTCTTTGAAGACATTGGTCTTTGACGTGGCACGACCATTGCTTCAACTTGTTATGACAAGTTAGGACAAGGCAATGGCCATCGAAAATGGACCCGTGCCAATGCACTCGCAGCTTCGACAGCTGCTGCGCAGCGAGATTTTAGGCGGCGTGTTCGCGCCGCTCGACAAGCTGCCGTCGGAAGCGGAGCTCAGCGCCCGGCACCAAGTCAGTCGCATCACGGTCCGGCATGCGCTGGGCGACCTGCAGAGCGAGGGGCTGATCTTTCGTGTCCAGGGCAAGGGCGCCTACGTCAGCAAGCCCAAGGCCCGCCAGGACATCACGACCCTGAAAGGCTTCGACGAAGCCATGGCGCCGCTCGGCCACACGACGCGCAACGAGCTTTTATCGTTCGAGCAGGTGCCGGCACCCTTCGACGTCGCCGACAAGCTCGGCATCGAACACGACATCACCGTCTGCAAGATCCGGCGCCTGCGCTTCCTCGACAACCTGCCGGTCTCGGTCGACGAGAGCTATCTGCCGATCGACGTGGGCAGCGGCCTGGCAGCCAAGGACCTGGCCACGCGTGACATCTTCCTCATCATCGAGAACGACTTCTCCATCGATCTCGGTCGCGCGCAGCTCGCCATCGAAGCCGTCGCAGCCACCCGCGAGACGGCAGCCCTCCTCGGCGTCGATGAGGGAGCGCCGGTGCTCCGCATCGAGCGCCTGACCTTCAGCGCCGACGGCCGGCCGATCGACTTCGAGTACCTGGTCTATCGCTCCGACAGGTTCCGCTACGAGCTGTCTATCCAGCGCCGCCATCCCGGGAAGGAGACGCCCCATGCTTAGTCGTCGCATCGCGGCCACTGCGGTCTCCTTTGCCGCATTCATCGGCCTCTGGTGGGCGATCTCGGCGCTGGAGATCGTCAACCCGGTGTTCTTCCCGGCGCCGCCGCTCGTCTTTTCCGCCGCGCTGGAGATGCTGGAAGGCGGGGTGTTGTTCAGCGACCTGCAGGTGTCGCTCGGCCGGGCGGCCGTCGGCTTCGTGGCCGGCGTCGTTTTGGGACTCCTGACGGGCCTTCTCACCTCCCGGATTGCTTTCTTCAACCTGATGCTCAATCCGCTGCTGTCGCTCTGCCGGCCGATCCCCGCCATCGCGCTGGTGCCGGTCGCCATCGTCTGGTTCGGCATCGGCGAGACGTCGAAATACTTCGTCATCGGCTATTCGGTCTTCCTCACCGTCTGGCTGAACACGCACCACGGCATGTCGATGGTGGCCGAGACCTACGTGCGCGCCTCGCGTTCGCTGGGCGCCAGCCGCTCGCGCGAGTTCGTCGAAGTCATCATTCCCGCCGCCTCGCCCTACATCATGGCGGGCGTCCGCAGCGCCGCGGCCGTGGCCTTCCTCTGCCTGGTCGCCGCCGAACTGACCGGCGCCTCCGGCGGCATCGGCTACCGCCTGCAGGAGTCGCGCCAGTACATCCGGGTCGACCGCATGTTCGTCAGCCTGATCGAACTGGGGCTGCTCGGCGCGCTCCTGGACGCGATCTTCGTCGCCATCGGCCGGCGCGTCATCCATTGGGAGCAGATGTGATGGACGTGGCCACCGTCGTCGACATCGGCCGCGTCGAGGTCGCGCGCGCGACGGTCGAGTTCAAGGGCGTCCAGGGCAAGACCGTCACCGCGCTCGCGCCCACCGAGCTCGAGCTCACTCCGGGTTCCTTCACCGCGCTGGTCGGCCCCTCGGGCTGCGGCAAGTCCACCCTGCTCAACCTGATCGCGGGCTTCCTCGAGCCGACCGAAGGCGCCGTCAGGCTCGACGGCAAGGAGATCACCGGCCCCGTCCCCGACGTCGGCATCGTGTTCCAGCAGTACGCGTTGTTCCCGTGGTTCTCGGCGCTGGGCAACGTCGAGTTCGCCCTGAAGCGCCTGAGCCTCGGCAAACCGGAACGGCAGGCGCGGGCACTGGCCGCCCTCGCGGAGGTCGGTTTGGCCGGACGTGAGCGGCAGTATCCCGGCCAGCTGTCGGGCGGCATGAAGCAGCGCGTTGCCCTGGCTAGAATCTTCGCGGCGGCGCCCAAGGTGCTGCTGATGGACGAGCCCTTCGGCGCGCTCGATGCCATCACGCGCGCGAGCATGCACCGCCTGCTGCTCGACATCTGGACCCGCCATAGGACGACGGTGCTGTTCGTCACCCACGACATCGACGAGGCGCTGCTTCTCGCCGACCGGGTGCATGTCATGTCGCGAGGGCCGGGCCGCATCGTCGAGACGCTCGACGTCACCGATCCCCGGCCGCGTACCGTCGAGACCCGCTCGCCGCAGGTCAGCGCCGCCCGCGCGCAGATTCTGGAACTTCTGCTTTCGTCCGACCACTAACGAAAAGGACTGATCATGACGACCGACACTATTTCTCTTCTGTCCAGGCGCAATGCCCTCACCCTGCTGGGCTTGTCTTCGGCCGCCAGCTTCCTGCCGCGCCACGTCCTTGCCGCCGGCAGCGCCGTCCTTGCCTGGACGCCCGGCATGGGCACGCCGCAGATTTCCGTCGCCTTGAAGGACAAGCTCTGGGCGGCGGAGAATCTCGACATCAAGCCGGTGTCGTTCCCGACCGGACGCGAGGCGCTGGAAGCGCTATTGGGCGGCGGCGCCCAGTTCGCCTCGCTCGCCGAGTTCCCGGTCGTGACGGCGGCGCTGCGCGGCCAGAAGTTCGTCGTCCTGGCGGGCCTCTCGACGTATGTCGGCAATCGCATCGTCATCAACGCGGCGCGCGGCGCCAAGGACATTCAGTCGCTGGCCGGCCGCAAGGTCGGCGTGACGCTCGGCACCAACATGCAGTTCCTGGCGGACGCCGTGCTGAAGGGCATCAAGGTCGACTACGTCAATGTGGCACCAGGCGATCTGGTGCCGGCGCTGGCGCGCGGCGAGATCGATGCGGCCTTCATGTTCGATTCGTTCTATCCGCAGGCCAGGGCCGTGCTCGGCAAGAACTACGTCGAGGTGATGACGCCGCAGTACCAGGGCCAGATGGTGATCGTCGCGAGCCGCGACTACGCGCAGGCGAACCCGGCGGCGGTCAAGGCGTTCCTTGCGGGGCTCCTCAAGGCCGACACGAAGGTGGCGGCCGACAAGGCCGCGGCGATCGCGGCGGTGTCCGCCGCCACCGGCGGCGCGCTGTCGGCCGAGGCCATCGACGGCCAGTGGTCGAACTATCGCTTCCAGGTCGGCCTCAACAAGCAGCTCCTGCCGCTCTTGATGGATCAGGCAGCGTGGATCAACGCGACGGGCCTGATCAAGACGCCGGCCACCGAGGAGATGCTGCGCTCCTACATTGCCAAGGATGCGCTGGCGAGCCTGGCGCCGGATCGGGTGGCGCTGTGATCCGGCTGCCCGACCTCGGCAAGCTGGGCACATCCTACGCCCTGCACGTTGACGTGGTGATGACCCCGTCCGGTCCGCTGCGCGAGGCCGTCGTGCGCGTCGAGAACGGGCGCTTTGCCGAGGTCGCTGCCGCCGGCGCCTATGCCAACCCGGCCGTTCCCGCGCTGCGCGTCCGCGGCGGCGCGCTGGTGCCGGGCATGCTCGACATACACCACCACATCATCGAACCCTTCGCCAAGGCGCTGACCGGCGGCGAGCCGGCCCAGCTTTGGAAGCGTTTCTGGATGCCGCTCGAAGCGGCAGCCACGGTGCAGTCGGTCTATGCCGGCTCGAAGTGGACGTTCCTGGAAGCCCTGCGCGGCGGCATCACGACCATCGTCGACCACGGCATCCGCGCGCGCGAGCTGACGGATGCCATCCATCGTGCGGCCAACGACACCGGCATCAGGCTGGTGTCCTCGACCGGCGCCTACGACCTCAAGAACTACGCCACCGCGGTGCGCACCCCAGATGCGTCGGCCAGCGTCGACGCCGGCATCAAGGCGGCGCTCGACCATGTCGATGACTGCAAGGCCTTCGACCGCATCTATCCGTCGCTCGCCTGCGGCACGGTGCAGTCGAACTCCAAGGAGATGATCAAGGCCCTGGCCCGGTTCTGCCACGACGAGGACATCCTGTTCCAGATCCACGCCAACGAGCACACGCTCGAGGTCCATGCCTGCATCGAGAACACCGGACGTCGCCCGATCGAGCTGCTGCACGACATCGGTGCGCTCGGTCGCCATACGTTGATCGCCCATGCGACGCTGGCGGCAAGCCACGAGATCCAGATGCTGAAGGAGACGGATACGGCGGTTGCCTACTGCCCGGTCGCCAGCATGTGGAAGGGCAACGCCGTGGCGCCGGTGCTCGACTTCTTCGCCAACGGCATCCGCGTCGGCCTCGGCTCGGATGCGACCCGCAACGACGGCTTCCGCATGCTCGATGCGGCGGAAGCGGCCCAGCGCATCGCCTACGGCATGCCGCGCGACGACTTCTCCTGCGGCGCCGGCTGGCGCTGGTTCGATGCCGCGACGCTGGGCGGCGCCAGCGTGGCGCTGCTCGATCGCGAGGTCGGGGCGGTCAAGCCGGGGTTGAAGGCGGACTTCCTGCTGCTCGACTGCACCGGGCCGGAGGTGCTGCCGTCGTGGGACTTCGCCTGGGAGCTGGTGCGCTTCTACGATCGCGCCGACATCGCCGCCACCTTCGTCGACGGCGAGCTGCTGATGCAGGGCGGCCGCGCCACGCGCTTCGACTCGGAAGCGTTCGTCGAAGAGGAGCTGGCGCCCGGCATCCAGGCGATCAAGGACGCCAACCTGTGGCGCCTGCACGGCGAGAGCGAGCTTCACCGCAAACGGTGAGACCAGGAGCCACGATGGCCGACCCCTGCCGCATGATCCTCGACGTCGATACGGGGATCGACGACGCGCTTGCCATCCACCATGCCGTGCGTCGTCCCGATATCCGGCTCGAAGCCCTCACGACGGTCTACGGCAACACCGATGTCGCGATCGCCACGGACAATACGCTGAAGGTGCTCGAACTTTTGGGACGTCCCGACATTCCCGTGGCCAAGGGCGTCGGGCGATCGCTTCTAAAGCCGTTCAAGCGGGAAGTCGATCGCATCCATGGCTCCAACGGTCTCGGTGACGTCGAGCTGCCGGCGCCGGCGGGCCGTCCGGTCGACGAGCACGCGATGGACCTCATCATCCGCCTGGTCAAGCAGGCGCCCGGCGAGATCACGATCTGCGGTGTCGGCCCTTTGACCAACCTGGCGCTCGCCCTCACCAAGGCGCCGGAAATCGCCACCCTGGCCAGGAAGATCGTGATCATCGGTTCGACGCTGTTCTGCCCGGGCATCCTCGGCGCGAAAAGCCCGATGGTCGACGCCAACATCAACAACGATCCCGAGGCGGCGCGCATCGTGCTGAACGCCGGGGCCGACCTCGTGCTGGTCGGCATGGACGTCACCCGCCAGGCGCTGCTCACCGACGACGACAGGCGCGAGATCGCGAGCAAGGGCGATGCCGCGGCGAAGACCCTGATGAAGATCACGGAATTCTACGCCGCCGCCTACAAGCAGCGGCAACCTCATTTCGGTGGCTGTCCTTTGAGCGACCCGCTGGCGGTGGCGGTCTGCGCCGACCCCAGCCTCGTCACGACCGAGCGCATGTTTGCCGACGTCGAACTGCACGGCGAGCTGTCGCGCGGCCAGGTGATTCCCGATCGCCGGCACATCTCCCAGCACCTGTTCAACGCCGATGTGGCCATCGACGTGGACGCCAAGCGCTTCGTGTCGTCCTTCGTCAGGCTGATGGTGGGCTGACCGCTGAAGCGAGCCTGTTCTTCAAGGCGGCGACTGCAGAAGCCGGACTGGTCAGCACGGGAATGCTTGTCTGGCCGCGCAGTCGCTGAGCCGCCGGCGCCATCGAGAACTGGGCGAGCATGATCGCATCGCAGCCGGCGAGCTTGGCCGCCGCCTCGGCGACCAGAGCGTCGTGTTCCTCGCGCCGTCCGGCCTGCAGAGCCGCCATGGCTCGCGGGACGAGCACGCTCTTTAGTTTCGCCGATGCACCAGCCCGGTCCGCTTGTTCCGCGAACTCCTCGGTCATGCTGGCAATCGAAGGCTCGAAGGTCGCCAGCATGCCGATCGTGCCGCCGATGGAGATGGCCTCGGCAAACATCGCCTCGTTCGGCTTCAGGACCGGCATGCCGACGGACCGCGCCACGCGCTCGATGGCGGGGCCGAAGGCCGAGCAGGTGAACAGGATTGCCTCGGCGCCGAACGACACCGCGTAGCGGCCCAGCGCATCGAAGCGTCTGAAAATACCATCGGTCAGCTCCGGGGTGAGGGCGCGGTCGCGGCTCAACGAATCGTCGAGCAGGTTGACGAGGTCGGGTTCAGGCCATGCCTCGGCGAAGGCCGCCTTGATGGGATCGACGGCGGCGGGCGTGGCGTGGACGAGAGCGATGCGCGTCATGCCTTTTAGGCAGCCCCCTTTCTGACCGCCTGCGCCACGATATCACCAAATGCAGCTGTCCTAAGGGGCCAGTCCGTCGGTCCGCCATAAGGATTCACTATGGCGGTAGAACGAGATCGGTGAAGCGGTTATCGAGACATCGAACTAAGCTCCGTGCCGGATAGGGGGTCATGTGGCATTCGAACTTTTTGATCTGACGGCCAAGCGCGCGATCGTTACAGGCTCCTCCCAGGGCATCGGATTTGCGATTGCACAGGGTCTGGCGGACCACGGCGCCGAGGTTGTCCTGAACGGCCGCGACCGCGACAAACTCGCCGCGGCAGCGGCGAAAATCGCGGCCCGCGGCCACAAGGTCTCGACCTCCCGGTTCGACGTCACCTCAGCCGCCGCCGTCGCCGAAGGCGTCGCTGCCGTCGAAAAGACCGGCGCCATCGATATCCTGGTCAACAACGCCGGCATGCAGTTCCGCTCGCCGCTGGAAGACTTTCCGATCGAGCGCTGGGAGCAGCTGCTCGCTACGAACGTTTCCAGCGTCTTCTACGTGGCGCAAGCCGTCGCCCGGCACATGATCAAGCGCGGCAGGGGCAAGATCATCAACATCGCTTCCGTGCAGAGCGAGCTGGCGCGCCCGAACATAGCGCCCTACACGGCGACCAAGGGCGCGGTTCGCAACCTGACCCGCGGCATGGCCACCGACTGGGCCAAGCACGGCCTGCAGATCAACGCCATCGCGCCGGGCTACTTCAAGACGCCGTTGAACCAGGCGCTGGTCGACGATCCGGAATTCTCCGCCTGGCTCGAGAAGCGCACCCCGGCCGGACGCTGGGGCAACGTCGACGAACTGATCGGTGCCGCGGTGTTCCTCGCCGGCAACGCCTCGTCCTTCGTCAACGGACACACGCTCTACGTCGATGGCGGCATCACGACCAGCCTGTAAGGATTCAAAGTGGCAAAACCGAAACTGCTGATGATGGGCGCCTATGCCGCCTGGGACATGGACGATCTCGAGGCCAACTACGACGTGCTGAAATACTGGGAGGCGCCGGATCGCGACGCCTTCGTCCGGTCCCATGGCGCCGATGTCCGGGCGATCGCGACGCGCGGCGATCTCGGCGCGTCGGCCGATGTCATGAGCAAGCTGCCCAAGCTGGAAATCGTCTCCTGCTACGGCGTCGGCGTCGACGCGATCGACCTCGGCTACGCCAAGAGCAAGGGCATCCGGGTGACCAACACGCCCGATGTCCTGACGGCGGACGTCGCCGACATGGGCATCGCGCTCCTGCTGGCCGTCGCCCGCCAGATCCCGCGCGGCGATGCCTATGTGCGCGACGGCAGCTGGGCCAAGGCCAACATGGATCTCGTGACCCGCGTCAGCGGCAAGAAAGCGGGCATCGTCGGCATGGGACGCGTCGGATCGACCGTCGCCAAACGCCTCGCCGGCTTCGACTGCGACGTGGCGTACTTCGACGTCAACAAGCGGGCCGATTTGCCGTACGCCTTCGTCGCCGACCTCGTTGAATTGGCGCGCCGCTCGGAGTTCCTGATCGTGACCCTGGCCGGCGGCGGCAGCACCAAGGGCATGATCAACGCCCGCGTGCTCGATGCCCTCGGGCCGGACGGCATCCTTGTAAACATCTCGCGCGGCTCGACCGTCGACGAAACCGCGCTGCTCGACGCCCTGGCCAGCAAGCGGATCAAGGGCGCCGGCCTCGACGTCTTCTGGAACGAGCCGAACATCGACGCCCGGTTCAAGGCGCTCGACAACGTCGTCCTGCAGCCGCATCACGCCTCGGGCACGGTGGAAACGCGCAAGGCCATGGGCAAGCTCGTGCGCGACAATCTCAAGGCGCACTTTTCCGGGTCTGCCTTGCTCACACCGGTCGTCTGAGGAGAGACCCATGAAGACTGTCGTCATCCATGCCGCCCGCGATCTGCGCGTCGAGGAGCACGAGCCGGAGAAGCCCGGGCCGCGCCAGGTCGAGGTCGCCATCGAAGCCGGCGGCATCTGCGGCTCGGACCTGCACTACTTCAATGACGGCGGCTTCGGCACCGTGCGGGTGCGCGAGCCTATGATCCTGGGCCACGAAGTCGCCGGCACCATCCGGGCGGTGGGCGAGGGGAGCGGTCTTTCAGTCGGCGAGCGGGTGGCGATCTCTCCCAGCCGGCCCTGCAACGCCTGCGTCTATTGCCTGAAGGGCCAGCAGAACCACTGTCTCGACATGCGCTTCTACGGCAGCGCCATGCCGATGCCGCACATCCAGGGCGCCTTCCGCCAGACCCTCGTTGCCGAAGGCTGGCAGTGCCACAAGGTCGCCGACGGCGTGTCGATCAACGAGGCGGCCTTCGCCGAGCCCTTCGCCGTCACCTTGCACGCCGTGGCCCGCGCCGGCTCGCTTCTCGGCAAGCGCGTGCTGGTGACGGGCTGCGGCCCGATCGGCGCCTTGTGCGTGGTCTCCGCCCGCGCCCACGGCGCGCGCGAGATCGTCGCCACCGACATGGTGGACGAGGCGCTGGCGAAGGCCCGCGAAGTCGGCGCCGACCGCACGATCAACGTTTTAGACGAGCCCGACGCGCTCAGCGCGTACTCCGCCAACAAGGGCTATTTCGACGTCCACTTCGAGGCGTCGGGCAATCAGCGCGCCCTGCGCTCGGGCATAGAAGTGCTGAAGCCGCGCGGCGTGCTGGTGCAAGTCGGCATCGGCGGCGACGTGTCGATCCCGCAGACCATGGTGGTCGCCAAGGAGATCGACATCCGCGGCACCTTCCGCTTCCACGAGGAATTCGGCCTGGCCGTCGACCTCATAAACAAGCGCGCCGTCGACGTGAAACCGCTGCTGACAGCAGTCTATGGGCTGGGCGACGCCTTCAAAGCCTTCGAGATCGCCGGCGACCGCAAGCGCTCGATGAAGGTGCAGCTGAGCTTCTGACGCGCGGCGCGCTGTGACATTTTTCTGTCCGGCTCTCGAATAGGTTCCCGCCACAACATTGGCACTGGCCTCGGCAACGGCGCCTTGCTCGTCTCGGTCGCGGGTGGGGTTGTTCAACGTCGCGAGGGGCGATCATGCCTGCGTCGAACGATGGCGTGCGTCCGGCCAGGCCGCTGGCCACGGCCTGTGCTTGCTTGTTGCTTTGTGCGCCGGTCCTGGCCTTCGATGGCAATCTTCTCGGTACCGAACCGCAGCTGCTGGGCGGAGGGACGGAGATCGCCCTGGCGCCTGATGATCCGCTCGTCAAGCGCGAGATCGCGCTCGCCGGCTACGTCGAGGAGTCGTTCGAAGCCTCGCTGGTGAGAGCCGGTGCGCCCACGGACTTGAGCCTCAAGCTGGCGGACGCCCTGTCGTCGGCACATCTCGACAGCGGCGACAGGTTTTACGTCCGCTATGAGCAGGCTGTCTTGGTGGATGGTCGCGAGATCGGCGTCGGTCGCATCGTGTCGGCCGAAGTCATGGCCGCCGCCAAGGGACGGATCGCCGTCTACGGCTTCCGCCCGACCCGCGGCGCCGAGCAGCTGTGGTTCGCCAGCGGCGAAGCATTGGCCGCGCCCATCATGCGCCTGCCGCTGGAAACGATCAGCGTGACGTCGGGCTTCGGCGTTCGCGCCGATCCCTTCGAGCAGCCGCAGCACGGCCTGGGCGCGCCGAGCAAGCTCGGCACCGTCGGCGCCACCATCAACACGGCGACGGCGCGCGGCATTGCGCTCGGCCTGGCGCCCGGTCCCGGCCGCAGCGCCAACAAGGGCGGTGCCGCGTTCGTGATGCACAACGGCGTCGATCTGCTCGCGCCGACCGGCACGCCGGTGCTTGCGGCGGCGAGCGGAATGGTTGTCGGCGCCGCACCCAACGCCGGATACGGCAACTGGATCCGCCTCGACCACACTGAGAACGTTTCGACAGTCTACGGCCATCTTTCTGCATTCGCGCCGGGCATCGGCGCCGGCGCAAAGGTCCAGCGCGGCCAGGTGATCGGCTTCGTCGGCAACACTGGCCGCTCGACCGGCGCGCATCTGCATTTCGAGGTCATCAACCACGGCCAGGCGATCGACCCCATGACCTTTTCCCGCACCAGGCGGGCGAGGCTGGCCGGCGCCGACCTCGAAAGCTTCCGCAAGCTCGTCCGGCAGGTCGAGGCGGCGCGGCAAGACGGCATTAGTTTGATCTCAAATAGTTTGACTCCCGACTAATTGGCGGACATCGTCGGGCCACGATGGCCCGCCGTTCCGCCGCAAAACTCAAGACCGTGCCGCAGCAAGAGCCGGCGCTCGCCAGGAACATCGACTTCGGCTGGCTGGGCGGCACCGTCGGGCTGCATCTGCGGCTGGCACAGGAGGCGGCGTTCCAGGCCTATGCCCGCCGGACGACCGGCATCGATGCCAGCCCGTGGCGCTTTGCCGTCCTCTACCTGATCGATGCCAATCCCGGCCTGACGCAGGGCGACCTGGCGGCTGCCATCCGCCGCAACACGTCGAGCCTCACCCCTGTCCTCGATGACCTGTGCCGCCTGGGCTACGTCGTCCGCGAGCGGCTTTTAAGCGATCGCAGGGCCTATAGGCTCACGCTGACGCCGGCCGGGCAGGCCGTAATGGCCGAGCTGATGGCGAGCGCGGTCACGCACGAACGCGAGCTCGACCGCCTGGTCGGCCGCACCAATCGGTCCGAGCTCATCCGCACCCTGAAGCGTGTCATCGCCGGGCTGGAACAATGATCAAGCCCTGGCTGTTCGAGTTCTTCCCCGAGCTGGGCGACGAGGCCCACGATCCCGCGCCGCGCGACGTCGGCGACTACGTCGCGCGCTACCTCGACCTGTGGACGCGCGACGAGGCGCTGGGCTTCGAGGGCATCTTCTTCAGCGAGCATCATTTCGGCGGCTCGTTCTCCGCCTCGCCCAATCTCTTGATCGCCGCCGTTGCCCAGCGGACACGCCGGCTCCGACTCGGCGTGATGGGCGTGGTGCTGCCCTATTATCATCCCGCGCGCGTCGTCGAGGAGATCGGGCTGCTCGACCATCTCACCGGCGGACGGCTGGAAGTCGGCACTGCTGTCGGCGTGCCGCAGGAGCTGGCGCGACTTGGCCTGACGATGGAGGAGGCGCGCGAGCGCAGCGACGAGATCATCGACGTGATCGATGCCGCCCTCGCCCAGCGGGTCGTCTGCCACAAGGGAAAGCACTTCTCGTTCGCGAACCTGCGGCCGTTGCCGAGAACGCTGCAGCGGCCGCCGCCGCGCTGGACCGCCGTGGTGAGCGCCGAATCGGCGCGCCGGGCAGCGCGGCGCGGCCTGAAGATTTCGACGGGCTTCAATGCCACCAAGACGATCAAGACGATCTTCGACGCCTACCGGGCGGAAGCCGACGCCGCCGGCCTCGCGGCTGGCCCGGATTGTCTCGCCTTGCGCCGCCGCATCAGCGTGGCGCCGACCGCAGACGAGGCACGGGCCTACGCCGCCGCCGTGTCCCAGCGGCTGAAGAGCTTCGTGGCGCAGGACATCCGGGTGCAGCAGAATGTCCCTGATGCGCCGCCGCCGGCTGGCGGCTTCACGGTGAGCGACGAGGAGTTCATCACCGGCACGCCGGCCGAGGTCGCCGAGCAGATCGTCGAGCAATGCCGCGCCGTCGGCGCCGGGCATTTCCTGGCGGTCCTGCATTGGGGCGCGCCGATCGACGAGGTTGTAGCGGCGCACGAGTTGTTTGGAGGCAAGACGGTCCCGATCCTGCGTACAGCGTAACGAATAACATCGACAGGGAGACGCCCATGTGGATTGCACGTTGCCTGGCAGCGCTATTGGCTGTGGTTGTGGCTACAACCTCGGTATCTGCCCAGGAGTTTCCCAACAAGCCCATCCGTGTGATCGTGCCGACCGCGCCCGGCGGCATGGCCGACATTTTAGCCCGCTACTTCGCCCAGAAGTTCGGCGAGAAGACCAACCAGCCGGTCATCGTCGAGAACAAGACCGGCGCGGGCGGCGTCATCGCGGCCGACTACGTCGCCAAGGCAGCCTCCGACGGCTACACGCTCTATATCGGCTTCCACGCGACCAACGCGATCCTGCCGACGCTCGATCCCAAGCTGCCCTACAACCCGGCCAAGGATTTCGCGCCGATCCTGCATATCGCCAACCTGCCAAACGTGCTGGTGGTCAATTCCAAGGTCGAGGCGAAGTCGGTCAAGGAGTTGGTCGAACTCGCCCGCGCGAAGCCCGGCGCCTTGAGCTACGCCTCGCAGGGCATCGGCTCGAGCGGCCACATCGCCGGCGAGCAGTTCCGTCTCCTGACCAAGACCGACATCGTGCACGTGCCCTACAAGGGCGCGGCGCCGGCGCTGCAGGACCTCATCGCCGGCCGCGTGGCGATGATGTTCGACATCGTGCCGTTCGCGCTCCAGCACATCCGCGACGGCAGCGTGCGCGGCCTGGCCGTTGCCGCGCCCGAGCGCGTTCCGGTGCTGCCCGACATCCCGACCATGGCCGAGGCCGGCTATCCGGGCGTGCAGGGCGGCGCATGGTTCGCGCTGTTCGCGCCGGCCGGCACGCCGCCCGCCATCATCGACCTTTTGAACAAGGCGGGCCGCGAGGCGTTCAACGCGCCGGACGTGCGCGAGAAGCTCGAGCCGCGCGGCGTCGTCCTCGTGCTGGGCTCGCCGGCCGAGCTCGGCGCCTGGGTTGCGGCCGATACCGAGCGCTGGGCGAAGGTGATCCGCGAAGCGGGGATCAAGCTCGAATAGGTGTCAGTGGGCGAGTGTGCGGTGCGGGTCCCGGCCGTGCGTCATGTCGAGATGGATCGATTTCGGCGCCTTGTAGAAGCGCACGACGATGTAGCGGGCGGCGAGGTATGCGGCGAGAAACGTCGCCCCGGCCGCAAGCACGCCGAAGCCGCTCGACTGGCGTCCCATCAGGCTGGAGGTGACGAACCGCAGCAGCGCCAGCAGCAATAGAAGTGCCGCCGCGGTGCAGCCGTCCCAGGCCGGCGGCACGCGGATCAGCAGGCGGCCGTGGTCCTGGTTCACCTTCTTGAGCGCGCCCGCGGTCCCGCCCGCTAAAAGGCCGATGACGATGACGGCGGCCCATAGCTCGAAGCGTTTGCCCGGTGACACGGCCACCAGCACCACCGCCGCCAGCACGGCAAATGTCGCCGGAGTTGCCCACTCGAGCCGGGTGGCGGCCTTGCCGCCGAATTCGAAGCGTATCGTCCACAGGGCGAGGGCGGCCAGCAGCACGGCCACCAGGTGGGAGATGAAGGGGACGCTCATGTAGCGGTCAGCCGCTTTCGTCGGCGCCCGTCAACGGCGCCACGATGCCATGCCCCTTCATGTTGCCTCGTCCCCTGTTCATTGCTCAGGTGTTAGCATACGCGCTGCAATCGCCCGCGCCTAGCCGTACCGTTCAGCCGGACCCCTTCGTCACGGCATGGTCATAGGCATTGACCGACGCGATTGTCATTGGACAATCATAGGGAGATAGTATGATGTGAACTACAACCACAGGAGGCCGAGCATGCCGATTTCAGCCCACAAGCTCGAGCAGGCGCTGTCGCGGGTGCCGAAGATCGCGGCGGCGGTGAAGCGGATCATGCTCGATCCGTCCTATCGCGGCGTGATCAGCGCGGCTGAGGCGGCCGAGCTCGAGCAGCAATCCGGCATGAACCCCTGGCAGCTCGCCTATTCCCTGGTGCCGGCGGCGCAGCTCTATGCCGTGACGCCGATCTCGAACTACAACGTCGGCGCCGTGGCCGTCGGGCTGACGGGCGCTCTCTACTACGGCGCGAACCTGGAAGTGGCCGGCCAGGCCTTGAGCTTCACCCTCCATGCCGAGCAGTCGGCGACCTCCAACGCCTGGATCAACGGCGAGCAGGGGCTGAACTACCTCGCCATATCTGCGGCGCCGTGCGGCTATTGCCGCCAGTTCCTCTATGAACTCGTCGACGCGGCCACGCTGCAGATCGTCCTGCCCGATGCCAGCGGAAATCCGCAGCCGGAGCTGCTGACCGATTACCTGCCCGATGCCTTCGGCCCGGCGGACCTCGGCATCCAGGGCGGCCTCATGCAGCCGCAGATCAACGGCGTGACGGTTGCCGGCACGCTCGATCCCACGGCGATGGCCGCCCTCGACGCGGCGAACGCCGCCTACTGTCCTTACACCAAGAGCTTTGCCGGCGTGGCCCTGCTCACGGCCAACGGCACGATCTGCGTCGGCCAGTACGCCGAGAACGCCGCCTACAATCCGGCGATGTCGCCGCTGGAGGCCGCTCTGTCGCAAGTCGCGTTCACCGGCCAGACCTGGGCGTCGATCACCGAGGCGGCGCTGGTGCAGGCGCCGGGGCTTGCCGATCAGACGGGCGCCACGCTGACGCTGCTGGGCAGCGTCACCAACGTGCCGCTCTCCGTCTACCCGGGCACGGTCGGCTGAGCTTTCTCATCGGGCTCCCCAGATTTTTTGGGCGGCCTTGGCGAGGCCGCGCCGCGATGCCTGCTCGGCATCGACCGTCGTCACGTCGAGACCCTGCGCGCCGAGCGCCGACTCATAAAGCCGGCCGAGCGCGCCGGCTGCGATCAGCCGCACCGATCGCAGCGACCCGTGTCGGCCCATCGCATCGGCGAGCTCGCTTCCGATCAGGAGACCCGACAGCCGCGCCGCGCCGTCGGCGCGTTGCTCGAAGCCTAAAAGCTGGGCGGCGCGTAGCCGGAACAGCGACGCGGTGAGGGCCGTCGGCGCCGCCAGTGCCGTCGACACGCCGTCGCGAAAGGGCTGGCTGTCGGCCGGAGAAGCCGCCGCTTCGACGGCGTGCAGCAGGATGCTGTGCTGCGCGATCACCGAGAACAGCTCGCCGGTCATGTAGGTCGAGAATTCGACGATGCGGCCGTCTTCGATCCTGATCCATTTGCTGTGCGTGCCGGGGATGCAGACCAGGCCGCTGAAGTCCGGTTCGGTCACGCCCAGAAGCTGCGTTTCCTCCCCGCGCATGACGTCGGGCGCGTCGGCGCGCCCCTGGGCGATGCCGGGCAGGATGCGGATGTCGCCCCCAATGTCGCTCGGCGCGTCGACCCGGATGGCGCCCTCGTGCAGGGCATCGAGTCGCGTCGGCGTCTTGAGATAAGGCGCTTCGACCCAGCCCTGCCGCGCCCCCGCCATGCCGCAGATCAGGACAGGCGCTGCCTCGGGCGCACCGAGCCGGGCGAGGTGATCGCGCAGCACCGGGGCGAAGCTGGCACCGCCGGCGCAATGCAGCATGCCTTCGCCGCCGCGGCTTTCCGCCAGCGCCTCGCCGTCGGCTGACATCAGCCAGCCGCGAAAGCTGCTGGTGCCCCAGTCGACGACGACGAAACGTTCAGCAGGGTTCACCGGGCAGTGAGGGTTGTCGTTGCGCCCTTGCCGACGCTCGCCGTCACGCAGGCGAGGATGTCGGCCACCGTGTGCAGGCGCGATGCCTGATCGTCGGAGATGTCGATCTTGAACTCGTCCTCGAGCGACATCACCACCTCGACGCGGTCGAGGCTGGTGGCGCCGAGATCCTCTTCCAGGGTGGCCGCCTCGGTGATGCGCTCGTTGGCGACGTGGAACTGCTGGGCGATGACCCGGCTCACACGATCCCGCAGGTTGTCCATGATCTGCCTCCCGTCCTTCTCGAGTAACAGGCTGCCGACCCGTTTGTTGCAGGAAATCGCCTTAATTACGGCCCTAGGCGTCGAAACGGCCGCCCTTGCCGGCGGCGAGGAACTGCCGCGCCCGCTCGTCGGTGGGCCATGCCTCGATGCGACCGATCCAGGCGCTGTAGCTGTCGTGCTCCTGGTCGGACGCCGCGCCGTCCTCGATCGCCTTGACCGTGTCGACGGCAAGGCCGAGCCCGGCGGCCATGGTCTCGCGCGAGGCGCCGAGCCGCCGGCGACGGTCGGAGAGGGCAATAACCTGTTCGGGTCTGTTCATCGATCATCCTTGGGCGAAACGGCCCGGCCTTTCAAGCCGGGACGGCGGATGGTCACGGTGGGCTTGGCCTGCTATTGCTGAGGCAAGGCGGTCTCGTCCGCCTGTTGCCGCGCCGCCGGGGCCGGAAAGGAACCTTTTAGACATCGTTACGCCGTCGGCGGGTCATTTCGCCGGCGCCTCAACACGCGTGTGCGTCCTCGCCGCCCCCTCCACCAAGGGGCCACCAAGGAGAAGGTATGTTCGAAAAGACCCAGACTGCGCCCGCCCTGCGGCCTCCCTCCAAGGAGGCCATCCTCAAGCAGGCCGATGGTTTCCGCGACCTCGCCCGCCGGGCGCGGCGCCTGATGGAAACGATGTCCGACGAGGGCGACCGCCGTCGCCTCACCCGCTACGGCGAGGAGCTCGATGAAAGCGCGGCCCGCCTGGAAAGGGCGGCGGTCGGCGCCAAGACCGGCTGAAGCACCGGCTCAGCCGCCTCAGTCGTAACGGACGACCAGTTCGATATCGCCCAGCCTCAGCATCGATCCCGGCTCCAGAGGCAGTATCAGCCCGGGCGCGATCGGCGTGCCGTTGATCGCCGTCCCGTTGGTCGATCCGACATCCTCGATCTGCAGCGTGTTGTTCGTGCCCATGCTCAAGCGCGCGTGGCGCCTGGACACCGATTCGTTCGCCAGCACGAGATCGCATTGCGTCGAATCGCGGCCGATCAGCACGCCCTGGTCGCGCTTCACCAGGTCGTCCACTTCCACGCCGAAGCCGATCTTGTGCCCGCCGGGGTCGACGCCGTGGAAATGGAAGACCTTGCGCAAGCTGGCCGGCCGGATCTGCACGGTGATGGCGGTCATGCGCGCCCGCACCTTGTAGATGTGCAGCGGCCGGCTGACATGCTTGGCGCGATGCTCGCCGTCGTCGACATAGGCATAGTCGTCGTGCAGCTTGGCCACGTCGCGCACCGCGCGCGAGACGGCGATGCCGCCCGGTTCGGCCAGCACCTGGATGCGTTCGGCGAGGTTCACGCCGTCGCCGAAGATGTCGTGCACCGCTTCGTCGAAGATGATCTCGCCGAGATGGATGCCGATACGGAACAGCAGCCGCTGGTTCTCGTCGAGCTCCTCGTTGAACCGCGCCATGCCCTCCTGGATGTCGATCGCCACCTGGACGGCGGCGGCCGGCGAGCTGAACTCGGCCAGGATGGAATCGCCCGTGGTGTGGACCAGCATGCCGCCGGCGCCTTCGATGGCCGGCCGCCAGATCTTGTCGCGCGCCGCGCGGAGGTGCTCGAAGGTCAGGTCCTCCTCGCGCTGCACCAGGCGCACGAAACCCGCGAGGTCGGCATGCAGGATCGCAGACAGTCGCCGTTCGGAACGTGCCATGACCACGGACAAGGACCCAGCCAGGAAGGGGACGAAAGCCTAGACGCGCCGGGGCATGTGCCGCCCGCAGCGTGATGGGGAATTTTCATGCCGCGGCAGCCTGCCTGTCAATTCGGGCCTGCACGGCACAATAAAATGGGCGCTCTCCGCACAGTCTGTGCCATCCGGCTGCTCCGGTGCCTGCTGCGCGCTATGATGGAGGCCCATTCCTCCCCAGCGAAGCTGGGGAGGTGTCGGCGTTCTTACGCCGACGGAGGGGTCATGAGCGTCATCGCTGGTGGTCATGACCCCTCCGCCCGCTACGCGGGCACCTCCCCATCGTGGACGATGGGGAGGAAGATGGATATCGGGTTCGACCATGAGAATTGGCATCATTTCGGATACCCATGGTCTTTTGCGTCCCGAAGCCGTCGAACGGCTCGCGGGCGTCGATCACATCATCCATGCCGGCGATATCGGCCGCCCGGACGTGATCTCGGAGCTGCGCAGGATCGCACCGGTCACGGCGGTAAGAGGCAACATCGACCGGGACGAGTGGGCGGCTGGATACCTTCAGACGGAGCTCGTGAAGCTGGGCGGCCGGTTCTTCTACGTGCTGCACAACCTCGCGCAGCTCGACCTCGATCCCGTCGCGGCCGGCATCGATGTCGTCGTCTCGGGCCATTCGCATCAGCCCAGGATCGAAACCGTCGACGGCGTGGTCTACCTCAATCCGGGAAGCGCCGGCCCACGCCGGTTCAGCCTGCCCATCGCCCTCGCGACGCTCGATCTTTCGGGCAAAGAGATTCGACCGTGCATCGTCAGTCTTGAATCGCGATCATTGTGATGCGTCCCACGAATAGCCGAGCCCGGTGATGCTCCTGATGGCCTGAAAGTCGGGATCGATCGCCTGGAACTTGCGGCGCAGCCGCTTGATCATGGTGCGCACGTTCAGCTTGAAGCCGCGCTCGCCGTCGCCGGCGACGAAGCCCGCATAGTGCACCTGGTCGTAGATCGCACGGTAGGTCACGGGCTGGCCGGCATTCGCCACCAGCAGGCCCACGATCCTTTGCTCGACGACGGTGAGCCCGACCTCGCGGCCGCGCCATTCGGCCCGCCCCTTGTGTGCCTGCAGGAGCAGGGGGCCGGAGATGACCGGCTCCGGTTCCGGCTCCGGCCGCGCGATGTCTGCCCGCACGAGCAGGCGCATGCGCGGCACCAGCACATCGATGCCGCGCGCCTTGTCGACGAAGTCGATGGCGCCGCCCTGCAGCGCGGCGAGCTCGCGATGCACCGGGGCGCGGCCGGTCAGGATGATGACGGGCCGGTTGCGGTCCTTCACGAGCAGCCGCCGCAGGACTTCCAGGCCCTGCAACCGGGGCAGCGTCCAGTCGAGCAGCACCAGCTCGGCCACAAGGCCCTGCGCCAGGGCGGCGAGGCAGGATTCGCCGTCGGCGAAGGCATGCACCTTGAAGCCGTGATCGCCGAGCTCCGCCGCCAGCGTTTCGCGATAGAGGTCGTCGTCATCGACCAGCGCGACCGGCGTCATCGCGCCGGCCGACAGGCCTGCCCGCGACCCCGGACCTAGAACCAGACTCATGTGCCCCCGTCTTCGCCCCACTCCCCGAGGCGCTTCCGAAAATGGGCACAAGGCGTGCGAAAAATGAGGCTGTCGGGCCGCCGTTCGTCGAGGATTCCGGCGGATTGGGCGAGGGGGCCGCGTAACGCTTTGCCTCGTCCCTTCGTCTTCCAGGCAGGCGGCAGCGGCCTGTCGCTCGGCCTTCTTGGGTGGGCTCTTGAATAACCCATCAGATGGGTTATCTTCGTATGCCGACCGTCCACCGTGCCGGAAACCTGCGTTTCGTCGTCTTCCTCGACGATCATGGCCCGCCGCACGTTCATGTTTTCGCGCCGGGCGGCGAGGCGAAGTTGTTGCTCGGAGAGGCCGACGGTCGGCCGGTGCTGGATTGGGCTCGGGGGATGGATCGCGGCAGCCTGCGATGGGCGATGACCGAGACCCTGGCGCATCGCGGCAAGCTGCTTCTCGCCTGGCATCGTCTGCACGGCGCCGACGGCGAGGAAGAGGAGTGAGAACATGGCAAGCGGATGGTCGAAGGCCGAGATGGACAAGGAGATCGACCGCGCCCTCGCGCGCGGCCGGCGGCTCACGCGTGATGAACCGCGGGCGGCGAGCGCGCGCTATGACCGTCGCACGCGGCGCATGATCGTCGAGCTGACCAATGGCTGCAGCTTCGTCTTTCCGCCGCGCGCACTGCAGGGCATGGCGCAGGCCAAGGAGGCCGCGCTGGCTGATGTCGAGATCCTGGGCCAGGGCCATGCGCTGCATTGGCCGCAACTCGATGCCGACTTCACCGTGCCCGGATTGCTGATGGGCGTGTTCGGCACGCGCGTCTGGATGGCGTCCGAGCTCGCGCGCCGCGCCGGACAATCGAAGTCGCCGGCCAAGGCGGCGGCCGCTCGCGCCAACGGCCGCAAGGGCGGACGTCCTCGACGCAAGGCGGCGTGAGCCGCGAGTACTTTGGTCGCAGGACCAAAGGATGATCGCGCGCGCCGCCCGTGCCATGCGCCGAAACTCATTGAAGGACAAGGCGCTGCGAGCCGGCCCTCGTTTCGCGACCGCGGGCGCTCTCCATACTTCTGGATGATTGTCCCGGGCCGCGCTCCCGGGAGATCATTCACGCTGCCATCCTTGCCGCATCGGCGCCCGGGCGTGCGGTCGCCGGTGCGAGAGTCGGAGGACGCCATGCCAAAGGGCCTGCCCCTGCCGCCCGAACCCAAACGGCCGATCAACTTCGCGCCGCACATGAAACCCGCGCCGGCACTGGCGGCTTGGCCGCCGGGGGGCTTCCGCGATGCCTATCCGGTCGGCATCAAGCCGGGCGCGAACTGGCAGACGACGGCGGCGGGCTTCGGCATCGCGGACGTGTGGGATCTCATCTGGTTCAACTTCCAGACCGTCGACCCGCGCGAGGTCAACTTCTACCTCCACCGCTACGTCGGCTGCTGGCAGAGCAACGACGCCAAGAACTTCAGCTTCATGGGCGCCGAGCCCGGCGTGATCTTCATCCCGCCGTGGGGTTATAAGCGTCCCAACCCGGACCCGACGAAGCAGCGTTTCCTCGCCATGCTGAGCCATGGCGTCGCGCATTTTCCCTACATCACCTACAAGAACGTCCATCTCAGCCGGGCCAGTTTCGAGACCGTCGGCATGGCCGTGCGCAACGGCAAGATCGGCATCGGATACGATCCCGACCTGCTCGATCATGACAACGCCGCCGCCCTGTATCTGGACTACGCCAACAAATTCATCTTCCGCGATCCCTTCACCAACACGCCCGACAACCGCGGGTCGGTCGTCCACGAGGCGACCCATGCCGCGCTCGACATGTACAAGGGCAATGGCCTGCAGATCCTGGACAACGAATTCCTCGCCTTCCTGGCGGAGGCGATATCGGACGAGACGCTTGGCTACACGTACTCGGGCACCGACGTCTTTGGCCTGGCGGCGGAGCTGGCGGTCCTGGTGGTCGCTGCAGCGAAAACCAAGGCGCTGGTGGAGATCGAGTGGTTCGACAAGGCCGTCGAAACCGATGGCAAGGTCCAGAACCCGGTGCTGCGCCTGCGCGAGGCCATCAGGCACGATCCCGCGTACGTCACCGGGTGGTGGCGGCGTTATCGCGACGATGGCGTCTGAGCGGCGCTAGGTCTCGGGCTGCGCGGCGAGCCACTTGCGGGCCTCGTCGATCGACAGGAAAGCCTTGGCCGGCCGGCCGTCCTTGCCGAGGTTCAGGCGCATAGGCGGCCATGCGCGCGCCGAGCGCCATGACGTCGGCGTCCGTATAGGTGCCGTACGCGGTGCGGCCGTCGATCAGCTTGCGATAGGGCAGCGCGCCCTGGCCGACCACGGCATCGGTGAAATCCTCGATGTCCTTCAGGACGAGGTGGCCGTCGAACTTCGCTTCGACATGGCGGGCCTTGTGGTCGATCGTGAACTGGATGGGCATCGCGCTCCGAACGTGACCGGCCAGGCGCCTCGAGGCAAGCGGTTCGAGGCCTCGAACAGGGTGGCGAAGAACGGCGCTTGAAGGGCAATATCCCAGCCATCCTCTTGTTCGGCAGGTAAAGACAGATGCCTCAGTCCAGCAGCCCTTCAGCGCCTAAAAGCTCGGCGCTCACCCGGCGCACCATGATGGCGCTCGCCGGCGCGGCCCCGGCGCTCATCGTCAGCCGCCCGGCGCGGTCGGCCGACAAGGTGCTGAAAGTCGTCCTCGCCGTCGACATGCGCGGCATCGACCCGGTGTTCAACACCGCGGCCTACGCCGCCTATCACGGCTATCTCGTCTACGATCAGCTCTTCGCGCTCGATTCGCGCGGCAAGCCGCAGCCGCAGATGGTCGATGCCTGGGAGGTCTCGCCCGACCGCAAGGCCTGGAAGTTCCGCCTGCGCAGCGGGCTGAAGTTCCATGACGGCAGCCCGGTGCGGGCCAACGACGCCACGGCCTCGATCCTGCGCTGGAAGGACCGCGATGTCGTCGGCAAGGCCCTGTTCTCGGCCGGCGCCAAAGTGGAGGCGGTGGACGATCTCACCTTCACGCTCGAACTGAGCGATTCGTTCGGCCTGGTGCTGGACGCGCTCGCCAAGCCGCTCTCCAACGCGCTGTTCGTCATGCCCGAGGCGGTCGCCAGGACGCCGGCGACGGCGCAGATTTCCAGCGCCGTCGGCTCCGGGCCCTTCATCTTCGTGAAGGAGGAATGGCGGCCCGGCTCCAAGGCAGTCTACGTCCGCAATCCCGACTACGCGGCCAGGCCGGAGAAGCCCGACGGCCTCGCCGGCGGCAAGGTGGCCAAGGTCGACCGGGTCGAATGGCTCTCGATGCCCGATCAGAACACCGCCATCTCGGCGCTGGGCGCGGGCGAGATCGACTACCTACAGAACCCGGCCATGGACACCTATCCGGTGCTGAAGGCGAACCCGAAGGTGCGCTTCGTCACGGTCGACCCGACCGGCAGCATGATCTGGATCCGGCCCAATCACCTGCAGCCGCCCTTCGACAATCCCAAGGCGCGGCTCGCGCTGCTGCACACGATCGACCAGACGGCGATCCTGCAGGCGATCGGGGCGCCGGCCGAGAACACGAGGCCGTTCTGCGGCTCGTTCTTCATGTGCGGCACGCCGATGGAGACGAGGGCGGGCACGGCGGGCCTCGAGAAGCCGGACCTCGAGAAGGCGAAGGCGCTGCTGAAGGAGTCGGGCTACGACGGCCGGACCGTCCTCTTCATGCAGCCGAGCGATCTTGCCGCCAACTTCAACGCCACGGTCGTGGTCGCCGAGGGCATGCGCAAGGCGGGCTTCAAGGTCGAGATCCAGCCGCTCGACTGGGGAACGCTGTCGCAGCGCCGCAACAACAAGGGCCCGATGGACAAGGGCGGCTGGAACCTGTTCATCACCGTCGCCACGGCGCTCGATGCCAGCACACCGCTCACCAATCCCTACCTCGCCACCCCGTGCCCCAACGACGTCGCGGGCTTCCCCTGCGACGAGGAGCTCCAGCGCCTGCGCCGCAGCTGGTGGGAGAGCACCGACGAAGCCGAACGCGCGCGGCTCGCCGACCAGATCCAGGTCCGGGCATATCAGGTCGTGCCGTACATCAACGGCGGTCAGTGGAAGCAGTTCACGGCGGTGCGGACGACTGTCTCGGGGCTGGGGGAGACGACGGTGCCGGTGTTTTGGGAGGTGGTGAAGGAGGGGTGAGCAACATCGAGCAGGCGCTGGAGCTGGCGCGCGACATTTCCTAATTGCAATCATGCTATCCCTGCTGATAGCGCGCTTCGTGTCTGCCCGAATGCTCACAATCATGCTGGCGTCCGACTACTGCGTCGTTTTGATCTCGGGCATACGAGCGCGAGGTGGAAGAGCGCGAGCTAAAAGAGTGAGTGAAAAGCGCGAAGGAGGCCGAATAGCAGCACGACCGCCGCTACTGCGCTGTACATCCAATGCTCCTTCATCACTTCGACTATTGCCGCCGGATGCAGGCCGTATCGCTCACGCCAAGAGGTATCGGTCATCAGTGTGTTGCTTGAGGCCAGCTGTGCAATATGAGATAGCACGTCCACTTTCCGCAGAGTCGACTGGTGCAATTTTACGTACTCACCGTTTTCAAAAGCGGCCGCTTCAAGTTCTCCCGATAAGAAGTCTCGGGCAGTAATGTTGTTCTTCTCGACCAACTTTTCGAGGCGCGGATGCCCTATGTATGTATCTCCATAGATCTCGAAAAGTTCGCGGGCGAGATCGAATTTCTTTGAGTCGTCCACGCTATGAGGCGTGCCACCCAAAATGGTGTAGCGGTGCGCAAGCGCTTGAAACCCGTACTTTATGTTGCGCATGTTCCAGTGCAGCCACACAAAGTTGGAATGTGTATGCACAAAATCAAAAAAGCCTTTCAGCATACGACGCTCAAGATCGTCGTAGTGAGAGGTAATCTCCGCTGGAGCGATATGTTGTTGTTCGGCGACCTTGTGAATCGAGAATGATTCTGTCTGGGCAGAACCAAGATTCCGTATCGCTATCGACGTTACACGCGGAGTTCGCCCATCGTCGCGATCGTAGAAGCTTTCACATGAATAATGCACAACAAGCACATGTTGGCGGTCGCGCCACAACGCGGCCAGCTTATTATTGGCCGCCTTGCGGCTCTTCAGTCTCTCAAGGGCTTGGCCCATCTCAGCTTTCTAGCGGCATCTGCTGTAATACTTTAGGTGGTCTCTCAACTCGCTCCCGTCTGATAGCGAAAGTATCGGAAGACAATCGCCGCGTCACGAGCTGTCGCTGAGACGAACATTCGTAGCCAAGCAGTGAGGGTGTAGACCAAGACGAAGTTTCTACCTACTGTCTGAATCCCATCGCTGGAAAGGGTTTGTGCGTGGGTAAACCCCAGGAGAAAGGTTGAAGGATCATAGGAACAGGGGTGCAATGAGCTTTGGCAATCTGAACAACATCCTATCGTTCGTTGAAGAGGCAATCCTCAAAGACCAAAAGGTAATCCGAAGACTGTCGGACTACTCAGCGTCGATTGCCTACCACGAGGCTGAGGTTCGTGAACTCGTTAACGTCCGATTCAATGAGATCGTTGATGGTGCGCCTGCATGGTTGCAGGTCTCGCGGGTGACGAAAACCAAACCACCCACGTTTCCCATATCTACTGGGACGCAGATTGATGCAGGTGAGATCGCTGTTTCCTCCGACTGGGTAGCGGTACAGGACGACCCCACCGCCACGCCCACACTAAGGACATCAATCCGACGGGCATTATCTTCCGGTCAAATTCAGAAACTGATTAGTGATGGCAAGCTCAAGCGCGAGAATGTCTACAAGGACGCCGCGGACTCCAATCGAACCATTGCGGTTCTGCTTCGGGAGGACTTCGAACAGGTCGAGAATCTTTTCAACGCGTGGCTTGATGGAGCATGGCTTCCTTGGTCGGAGCGAGAGAAGCCGATTAGGCGCGCAGCGAGCTTTTACGAGGAACTCTTCCGAATACACACTGCTATCACGGGACGTGACCTGCCGGTTGAGATCGTCCTGGGTGTTGGCGTCGTTCGTGGGGTGCTTGCGAATCATGCGGTTGACCATCCGCTCGTCGAGTATGGCGTCTATCTTCAAGTTGTTTCGACAACCGGTGACATACTGGTACGGCCAAAGCCACGGTCACCAGAGCTGTTCGAATTTGAGACTGATACCCTTTCAGGTGACGGTTCTGCTCTGAGGCGAGAGGCGCAGACCCATTGGGCCGGGCTACCGGATCATGTCGAGGCTTCTCCTTTTGACAGGCACCACTTTGAAACGGTCCTTCGTTCGGCAGCAGTCTTCTTGAAGGCGGGTGGTAGCTATGTAGATGCCGGACCGACTCGCCAAATCAAAGCGGGAGACGGCGGGCTCGTCGTAAACGACACCTGGGTATTGTTTACACGACCGGTATCGGCAAAGCCGATGATCAACGACATTCGAAATCTTAAGGACGCTCTGCGCGATGCCACGAATGTCGATCCCTTGCTCGTTCTCCTAGACGATCCGAAAGCGGCTGAAGGCCTTACCTCTGTTATGCCGGACCGCGTTACGGAAATGCTCAGGCAGGCGTTCGGGGATGCAGCTAGTCGCAGTCAAACTACCGGGGCCCGAAGTCATGCTGACGGCCACCAAGTTCAGGTTTCCGAAATCGTGGCTCCCTACTTCCCTCGGGTTAGCAACGCTGAACAGGAACGGATCATCAAGATCTTGGAGCAACCCGAGTCAAAGGGCTTAGTGGTTCAAGGGCCGCCAGGGACGGGTAAGAGTCATTCCATTGCGAACATCATCTGCCATGGCCTGTCGCGAGGTTGGCGCATCTTGGTTACCGCGCATAGTGATGGCCCCTTGCAAGTTCTCCGCAACATGTTGCCGGAAGGTGTGCGCGATCTAGCAGTGAACCTTTCGACTGGCGAGCAGTCGGAGGTGCTGCAACTAGAAACCTCGGTCAAGGCGATTTCGGCCATACCGGCACGTGTTGGTGATCGCTCGGTCTGCATCGCGCTGATCGAAGAACTGGAACAACGCATACTCACGAACAGGCGGCGCGTTGGTGAGATTCAGAAGGAAACGCTTGAGTGGGCCAGGACGAACCTTGAACGCAAGGCAACCTACGCAGGGAACCTGTCTGCAAGTGAATTGGCGGCGAAGATCATCCAGAGCCGTGAGGCTCATCAGTGGCTCCCAGATACGATCGCCTTTGAGCATGCGACACCCCCGCTCAAAGAGGAGGAGGTTGCACGTCTCCGCAATCTTAGAGCACAGGTCGGTGCACTACTTGTTGCCAGGAACTGGTCGTTACCAGAACTTACTGCTGTCGTGTCGTCCGGTGAGTTGGCCAAGATTCATGCTGCTCTTCGACAGTACGAGGAGCTGGGCAGCGAAGTAGCCGACAGCGGCGTCCCGCATTTGGCAGGGGTAGAGAACGGTCGCCTGCTAGCCGAGGAATTGCTTCAGTCGTTGGAACGGCTTGAAGAGCATTTGGCGGGCATCGCGGGTATTGAGTGGATAGACAAGTACGTTGCCGATCTGCAGAAGCCAGCCCATGAAGACAAGCTGCTTTCGCAGTCTGTCAAAGAACTTACCCGACTGTTCGAAGCGGTGATCAAGGAAGAGGCCAAGTTCGTCCTGAATCAGGTCCGGACACCGCCGTTGGACGGACCAGACGTCACGAAACATTTGGCAGCAGCAGCACTGAGCGGACGCCCATATAAAGATCTGCTGTTCTTCCGACCCTCCGAAGATGTCATAGCCGCGCTTAGCCTCGTTCAAGTGCGGGGTAACATACCCGAAAGCAAGGACGATTGGGCATTGGTGCGAGAATGCTTTGCGTGGCGACGTGAAATCGTGCGTCTAGTCCATCGGTGGAATGCAGTCGCCGCCTCATTCGAACTGGGCCATGCCCCCACAGAAGACGCCTCGGCGCTCAAGTGGATGAAGAGAAGCCACACGGCGGCCGGTAGGGCAGACGCGCTGGTATTCAAAGTTTGGCCAGATGTGACTCAGCGAGCCCAAGCTATCGATCGCAAGGGATTGGGTGTGGCAAATATCAACTTGGGTCAAATAGCGACGGCCCAGCCTGCGGCGTGGTTGGAAGACATCACGGAGGCGCTAAGGTCCCGAGTCGCTCAAGTAGATGTAGCATGGGCTCGCGAAAAGCTCGCCGAGGTGCGCAGCAGAGTTCGCTTTTACAGTTCGCCGACGATCGCGAGAATGAACGAGCTCTTGGGAGTGCTGGGCCAAGAAGGCTGTAACATCGAAGTCTTATCTGCGGAATGGGACGCTCTGCGCGAAAAACTGATCGCTGAAGCCGCCACAAGATCGCAGGTCGAGCAGATAGATGATCTTGCGGATAAGATTGAGAATGCAGGTGCGCCGAAGTGGGCCGCTCAGATTCGTAACGTACCGAATGAGCTGGGGGCGGGCGGATCGTTTGACAATTCCGACCCGGTTGTTCCTGCCAATTGGCAGGACTCGTGGCACTGGAGCGTATGGAACGCTCATCTGCAGAAGAGCAGTTCCTTCCAGAAGCTGAAATCCGTGATGGAGGAGCGGGCAAGACTTGAGGCAGAGATTCGCACCGTCATGAATGACGTGGTTCGACTGAGGACCGAACTGCAACTATCGCGCATGCCACAGAACGTGCTGAATTTGCTTCAGCAGTTCCAAACTGCGATTAGCCGGATTGGCGCGGGTACGGGCGTCCGAGCGAACCGCTATCGGCGACAAGCTCAGTCATTGTCACAACAATGCGCGTCCGCAGTACCCTGCTGGATCATGCCGATTCAGAAGGTGTCTGAGACGCAGCCGTCACAGCTCGGCATTTTCGACCTAGTCATCTTGGATGAAGCATCTCAGTGCGGCCCGGAAGCCATCATTGCGATGATGCGGGCCAAGAAGGCGCTAATCGTGGGCGACGACAAGCAGGTCATGCCCACTACATTCCTTTCCGAGGAGTACTACAGAACACTTAAGGCGAAGTATCTCGATGGAACCAGCTACGAGGCCGTCTTGGCTCCGGGCACCTCCTTCTACGATCTCGCCAGGGCAATGTTTGCCGGTCAGAACGTGATGCTGCGCGAACACTTTCGGTGTGTTGAACCGATCATCCGCTTCTCGATGCAATTCTATGGTGACGGGCAACAGAATAGTTCACTCGTCCCTCTCAAAGTTCCGAAGGCATCGGAGCGCCTCGATCCACCGCTTGTCGACGTATACGTACCGCACGGGTATGCCTTGCGGCAAACCAACCAAGCTGAAGCAGAGGTTATCGTAAAGGAGATCGAACGCATTACCTCAGATGCGACCTATGACAAGAAGACCATCGGCGTCATCTCTCTTAGTGGTAGCGAGCAGCCGCAATTGATCGAGCGCCTCTTGCAGGAGCGTGTAGGAACCAGCGCCTTTGCTAAGCATGAGATCGTGGTTTCGGATAGCGCCGGTCTACAGGGCAAGGAGCGATCGATAGTCTTTCTAAGCATGGTCGATGCGCTCAACCGAAGGTCGGCTGCCCGAACGCAGGCTCTATATGAGCAGCGTTACAACGTAGCTTTGAGCAGGGCCAAAGACCGCATGTACCTCGTTCGATCGTTGAAGCTCGAGGAGCTGCCAAACCACAATGATTTGAGGCGCCGAGCCATTCTGCACTTTGCTGATCCGATGCCACAGGGCGTGCGGCCTGCCGCTGATAAAGAAAGCATTACGGAGCAAGGACAAAGCGGCTTTGAGAAGCAAGTGCTGAAGCGGTTGCTCGATCTTGACTACCATGTCACCCCACAGGTGCCTGCTGCCGGGTTCTTCATCGACATTGTCGTTGAGGGGATGGGAGACCGGCGCTTGGCGGTGGAGTTGGATGGTGATCCGTGGCACCCGCCGTCGCAGTACGCTGCAGACTTGGCGCGTCAGCAGGCGCTTGAGCGCATTGGGTTCAGATTTTGGCGCTGCTGGTGGTCCGACTGGATTATGGACCCAGATGCGTGCTTTTCCGACCTCATCAAGGAACTGACGGCTCTTGGTGTAGAGCCGAGACGCGGCGAGGCGCTTAAGCCGCACTTCTTTGTATCGCACCTGGTGGCAGATCGAGACGGCTCGCTGCTGACGATGGAGGAGTATGAGGAAAAGATGCGCGAGCCAACCTCGAGAGTGGAGGACGATGCCGAAACGGTCGAGACAGAGGTCGCAGGCACCCAGCTAACGATTCTTTCGCCACCGAGAGCCGGAAGTGGGCAGCAAGGAGTAGGACGCTATGCTCGTATCGCCAACAAGAAAGTCGGCCTTGTTGAGGAAGGTGACTTGCTGATTGTTGAAAGCAGCGGTGCGCCGTCATTGAACTTGGATGGCAAGCGGACTTTCGAAGTCCGCCCCGGCGAGGCCGAAGACCTTGAGCGGGGCTTTATTGGTATCGAGAGCCCTTTGTGCAAGCAACTCGCAGACTTGGCAGTTGATGATGCGGTCAGTTTTTCACACAAGGGCTTTGAAGTGACTATCATCATAGTGGGAGTACACAAGAGACAGTAAGACCCTGTGGCGGCGCACGGCGGCGCGACAAGATGGAGAACGCAATGGACATTCTACCTTGGGTCCTGTTTGCAGGTGTCGCAGTCGCTCTAGTGCTTCTTGTTGCGTTTTTTCTTGTCTCCAAGAAACCCAACGCCGCTTCAGACAGCGTCGGGCAGGACGTACGTGATCTAAGAACAGTACTTGACCGCCTTGAGCGGAGCATCAGTGACAATGACGCACGAAGCTTCAACAGTGCGGAAGAGAGAGCGAAGGCGCTGCGAGAGGAAGTCTCTCTCCAGCTCTCACGCAGTACCGAAACACTGACGAAAAGCTTGGGGGCTGTCGGCGACGCTCAGGGGGCACAATTAGAGGCATTCTCTGGCGCTTTGGTAAACCTGTCTAATACACTCATAGGGAAGGTGGACTCCGCTCAGGAGGCCAGCGCACTACAAGCCAAAGGCCTTAGAGAGGAAGTTCAGACGACCCTAAAGACAGTCGGCGACGATCTGCGACAGAACGCGGAAGCGGCATCCGGGACTCAAAAGGAGAGATTGGAGCAAGTCTCTGCAAAGCTCACCGAACTGGGCGATGGCATCGCCAAGGGCTTCTCTGAGTTTCGCTCAGGTACGGAGACCAAACTTGGAGAGATGAGCAAGAACGCCACCGATGCCGCTGCCCTTTTGCGCGAGGAAGTGGCAAATAGCTTAAAGAAGGTGGGTGACGATCTTCGTGAGAACGCCAAGTTAATGGCAGAAGAACAACGAAATAATCTCAACGCGATGGTTGAAAGAATTGGAGAAATCGGAAAGTCGTCCCATGAGAGCCAAGAAAGACTTCGGGAGAGTGTCGCGGAAGGCCTTGCGAATCTTCGACAGGAGAATGAAACAAAGCTTGAAGCCATTCGAGTGACTGTCGACGAGAAGCTTCAAGGTACTTTAGAGAAAAGGCTGGGCGAATCCTTCAAGCTCGTATCAGAGCAGCTCATGTCCGTGCATCAAGGCCTCGGCGACATGCAGAAGTTAGCTACAGGAGTGGGCGACCTGAAACGGGTTCTTACCAATGTGAAGAGCCGGGGAACGTGGGGTGAAACGCAACTTGCGGGGTTGCTGGAAGACATGCTTGCACCCGGGCAATACGAGAAAAACGTCAAGACAAAGGAGGATAGTGGCGAAACAGTAGAATTCTGCGTGAAGATCCCAGTGGTTGACGAAACGCAAGACCACATCCTGCTGCCCGTCGACGCGAAGTTTCCAATTGAAGACTACGAGCGCCTGCTGGAGGCTGGGGAGATTGGGGATAGTGCTGCAGTGGAGCAAGCGAGGCAGCGCCTAGAAACGCGGTTTCGCAATTCCGCACAGGATATTGCAAGGAAGTACATCTCGCCACCGCGTACCACTGAGTACGCAATCCTTTATGTGCCATCGGAAGGTCTCTACGCCGAAATGGCGAGGAGGCCCGGGCTTTCAGCAAGCCTAACACGCGACTTCAATGTCGTAGTTGCCGGTCCAATAAACCTGATGGCAATCCTGAACGCCATACAAGCTGTTACAAAGTCGGTGACCATCCAACAAAAGGCGGGCGAGATCGCCACTCTCCTCGTGCGCGTACAGAGTGAATTCGTGAAGTATGGCGACGCAGTGGATGCAGCCCGGCGGAAAGCGCAAGGCGTCGTGACAGCTATTGATAAGTTGGGCACCAGGCAGCGAGCGATCGGTCGGGTCCTTAGGAACGTTAAGGCGGTAGAAGGAGCCGTGCTCAACGCTCAGTTACCTGTTCTCGAACTAGAAGCGGAGGGAAATGACGAGGTGGAAAGCGCCACTGAAGTCAGCGATGAAGAGGAGGAGCAGGCTGCTGCGCGCGACGACGCGGAGGCCGCGCCTGAGTCACTTTGACTCAGGCATTAACCTCATTTACTAAGCTGCTGATTCTGTTACAATTTTTGTATGGATCAGACATACAACCTAAACGGTGGTTTCAAACCGACGCTGAAGCGGTTTGCTGATCTCGCCGGGCCTGATTTCTTCCCCACGCCTAGGTGGGCCACGTTTGCTCTGATCGACAACGAGAAATTTTCCGGCGACATTTGGGAAAGCGCTTGCGGTGACGGCGCAATGTCTCGGGTACTCGAGCAAACAGGCCGATCGGTATTTAGTTCCGACCTTCACAATCGGGGCTACGGGGAAAGCGGTCGTGATTTTCTCACGTGGTCGCGCAAGGCCGACAACATCATCACCAATCCGCCCTACAATAGCGCCGAGGGGTTTGCGGCAGCGGGCGTAAAGAACGCCTCGCGCAAATTTGCCTTGCTGCTGCGCCTAGCGTTTCTAGAGGGCGCAAACCGCGCCAATACGATATTCGCCAAGTCGCCGCCCGCCCGCGTCTGGGTGTTCAGTGAGCGCATTACGTTTTATCCGAGCGGCGTGGAGCCAAAGGGGACAGGAACCACTGCGTATGCATGGTTCATTTGGGACAAGGATGCTCCAACGCGAACGGAATTGCGCTGGTTCAAGCCCGGCTACAAAAAGCGCTACGGATAGAGCCCTTTCTCTTTGAGAAGAGCCAATCCCTTTTCAGTGACCTTGATGCCGTCGTCAGTCCGCTCTGCCAGTCCTCGCTTAAAGATACTGGTTGAGGAAGGGCTATGAGAAATCACGTTGCCCATGATCTGTTGCCAGTGTTCTTCCCGTGCCCTGGTGGCAGACCGTTTGAGATCGTCCGCCGTTAGCTCTCGCCATTGAGGAAGCTGGTCCTTGATCTGCGTGGTGCTCGCTTGATGTCCTGGCATCGACGCCGCAATCGCTAGTGCAAGTAGCCGAGCCTCAGGCTCTCGTAGCCTTCCTTTGGCAACAATTTTTTCCATGTGTGTTCCTCTCCGGTAATACAACCATAGGAGAAGAGCACTGGAAATGCGAGTCGCCTTAGTGTCCGAGGCCGAATAGTGAGAGCCGACTACTTTCTAAATTCGCTAAGTTGTTGCCGGCGGCACCTGGGCAACGCAAAGCGGCGTGAGATGACGGCAATGCCGGCACTCCGCCGGCATCGCGTAGACGGACACACTACTGATTGTGTCGGCGTCGACCTCTATGCGGTGCGAAAGAATTATCTGGCGCAACACGGTACTTGATTCGCGAGAGCACTATAGTTATATTCAGTTATGCCCACGGCCGGTCAGCCAACGCTCTACAAGCCCGACTACTGCGCGCAGGCCCACAACTATTGCCTGTTGGGCGCGACCAACGAGGATCTGGCCGGCTTCTTCGACGTTACTCGGCGCACCATCGACAACTGGATCGCTGCCCATCCCGAGTTCGCCGATGCGGTGCGGTCCGGCCGCACCATCGCCGACATGCGTGTGGCGCGCTGTCTCTACGAGCGCGCTGTCGGCTGGCAGCAGACGGTCGAGCGCACGGTGCTGCATCAGGGGAAGGAGATGGTCCTGAAGGGCGTCGTGAATCATCCGCCTGACACCCGCGCCTGCATCTTCTGGCTACGCAACCGTCGGCGTGAAAGCTGGGGCGATCGTGTCCCGGCGTCGGGCGATCACTCGGAGGATCTGATCGCCGAGCTCGACGCCGCCGGCGAACGCGCACGACGGGAGCGTGCCCGGCCGTCGAACGACGCCGTGTGATTTTGCTGAGCGGTGCCAGACCATGCGGAATCGGGACAGGGAGGGGGTAGCCGAAACTGCTAGAACTGCGGAAACTCCCGGCCCGACACCAAACACCCGGGGGAGACGCGCATGAAGATCGCGAGCTATGAGGCCAGCATCCTGCTCGTCCCCGAGGACGATCCGCTCGCCAACATGCCCGAGGAAGCCGGCCGCAAGCGCCCGATCGTGACGGTGCGGCTGCGCACCGATTCCGGCATCGAAGGCATCGGCGTCACGCTCTATGGCGGCCGCCTGACGCGCAGCCTGCATGCCGCCGTCGAGGATCTCGCCGCCGCGACCGTCGGCGAGGACCCGCAGCGCGTCGAGGCGATCGTCGCCAAGCTGCGCACCGGCGATCCCGGCGGCGGTCCGGGCGGCATCTTCACCCTGGCGCTGTCGGCCATCGACACCGCGCTGTGGGACATCAAGGGCAAGGCCCTCTACCAGCCCCTCTGGAAGCTTTTAGGCGGCCATCGCGATCGCGTGCCGACCTATGCCTCGGGCTCGCTGCGCCGCGGCCTCTCCGACGACCAGGCCCAGCGCGCCGCGCAGATCCTGATCCAGAAGGGCTTCCGCGAGATGAAGACCCAGATGGCGCTGCCCGGCAATCCGACGCCGGCCGAGGAGGTGCGCCGCGTGCGCGTGGTGCGCGAGGCGATCGGCCCCGACATCAAGCTGATGTGCGACATCAACCAGCGCTGGCGGCCCGAGCAGGCGATCCAGATCGGCAGCCGCGTCGAGGAAGAAGGCATCGGCCTGTTCTGGCTGGAGGACGTCACCACCTTCGACGACTATCCCGGTCTCGCCCGCGTCACCGCTGCGCTGAAAACCCCGATCGCCGGCGGCGAATATGTCTGGGGCATCGTGCCGTTTCGCCACATGATCGAAGCCCGCTCGGTCGACATCGTCATGGTCGACCTGGCGCGGGTCGGTGGCGTCACACAATGGATGAAGGTGGCCGGCATGGCCGAGGCCTTCAACCTGCCGATCGTCAGCCACGTCATGCCGGAAATCCTGCTGCACATGGTGGCGGCCTGCCCCAACGGGCTCACCGTGGAATACATGCCCTGGATGCTGGCCCTCTACGAGGAGACGCCCGAGATCAAGGACGGGCAACTCGTGCTGCCGCAGAAGCCGGGGCTGGGGCTGAAGTTCGATGAGAAGGCGATCAAGTCGTTCCGGGCATGAAGCGACTCACCGTGTCACGCCGCCCCGTTTCACGCCGCTCTGGCGCGCTGCTGCCTGATCAACGACGGGGTAGTGCCTGGCTTCCCAAGCCTCGACCAGGGTCACCAGAAGGTCGAGGCGGTCACCTTGCGCGGTGCCTCGCTTCGCCGTCATCAGGCCCTCGATCTCCTTGAGGGCCCGGCGATAGTCGCGTGCGGACTTGATGGGAGAAATTTCCATGGGGCGACCCCTACACGGTTTGAGCATCGATCGCGTCGTACTGGCGGTGGGTTCCGATAAAGCGAATGTAGAGGCCCACATTGCCGAAGCAAGGAGGTGAGTCATGCGGACTGTCGTCAGGAGACGGGGCAACGGCGCCTCGATCCGCATACCTTCGAGGGTGCTCAAGGCCGCCGGGATCGAGATCGGCGACGCGGTGGACGTCCGGGAGGAGCGAGGCCGGATCGTCGTGGACCTCCCTCCGGCTTGCGGCGACATCGCCCATCTCGTGGCGAAGATCACGCCGGACAATCTCCACGACCCCGTCGATTTCGGGCCTTCGATCGGCCGGGAGCAGCTTTGATGGCCGGCTTCGGGCCGCTTCGCCTCCGTCGCCGCGTGATGCGAAAGCGAGCGTGTCAAATGCGCGGAAAACAGGCTGAATCGCGCCCGAATCGGCACGTCCGGCTTGCACTGCGGCTTGCAGTCCGCTTGGATGTGCCACCCACTGAAACACGCCCGGGAGACGCCGCCGCATGAGTGAAGTCCAATATCAGTCTGCAAAAACCGTCAAAGAGGCGGTCAAGATGATGCAGGCAGCCAAGGGCAAGGGGTACATCCTGGCCGGCGGCACCGACCTCCTGGTCCAGATGAAGTCCGGCGCCCGCACCCCCGGGGTGATCGTCGACGTGAAGAAGATCCCCGAGATGGTGAGCGTCGCCGAAAAGAACGGCGCCTTCACCATCGGCGCCGCGACGCCGGCCGCCGTGCTCGGCGAGAACAAGAAGTTGCGCAAGGCCTGGCCGGGCGTGATCGAGGCCTGCAACCTGATCGGCTCGACCCAGGTCCAGGGCCGCGCCTCCGCCGGCGGCAACCTGTGCAACGCCTCGCCGGCCGCCGACAGCGTGCCGGCCCTGGTCGCCGCCGGTTGCATCGTCAACGTGGCGGGCCCCAAGGGCAAACGCGCCGTGCCGGTCGAGAAGTTCTGCACCGGCCCCGGCAAGACCTCGCTGAAGCCGGGCGAGATCGTCGTCAGCCTCACCCTGCCCAAGCGGCCGAAGGGGTCGTCGGACGCCTACCTGCGCCTGATCCCGCGCACCGAGATGGACATCGCCGTCGTCGGCGTCGGCGTCTCGCTCACCATGAAGGGCGACACCGTCACCGATGCGCGCGTCGGCCTCGGCGCCGTGGCGCCCACCGTGCTGCTGGTCGAGAAGGCCGCCAAGGCGCTGATCGGCTCCAAGCTCGACGACGCGGCGCTCGACGCCGCCGCCGATGCCTGCTCCGCCGCCTGCCGTCCGATCGACGACAAGCGCGGCACCATCAAGTACCGCACCAAGATTGCCGGCGTGCTGCTCAAGCGCTCGGCCATGATCGCGCGCGATCGCATTCACGGCATCGAGCACCGCGGCCACCGACCGGTTTAAGAGGAATTTGCTGAACATGGCCAAGATCCACGTCAACACCACCATCAACGGCGCGCCGACCGAGTTTTTATGCGACGCCAACCAGACCCTGCTCGATGTCCTGCGCGACAATCTCGGGCTCACCGGCAGCAAGGAAGGCTGCGGCTCGGGTGACTGCGGCGCCTGCAGCGTCATGGTCAACGGCCGGCTGGTCTGCTCCTGCCTGGTGCTCGCACCGGAAGCGCAGGGCATGAAGATCGAGACCATCGAGGGCATGGCCGAGGGCGACAAGCTGCATCCGCTGCAGAAGAAGTTCGTCGAGATGGCCGCCCTCCAGTGCGGCATCTGCACGCCGGGCTTCCTGATCGCCTCCAAGGCGCTGCTCGAGAAGTATCCCAACCCGACCGAGGACGAGGTCCGCTACTGGCTGGCGGGCAACCTCTGCCGGTGCACGGGTTACGACAAGATCGTCACTGCGGTCCTCGACGTGGCCGCCGAAATGAGGGAGTCCGCCCGATGAGCGAGCATCGCCCGAACACCGAAGGCAAGTACAAGTGGATCGGCACGCGTCCCGATCGTCCCGACGGCGCCGACAAGGTGACCGGCCGCGCCCGCTTCGGCGCCGACTTCAGCCTGCCCGGCCAGCTGATCGGCAAGGTGCTGCGAAGCCCGCACGCCCATGCCGAGATCAAGTCGATCGACACCTCGAAGGCCCTGGCGCTCAGCGGCGTCAAGGGGGTGATCACCGCCGCGGACTTCCCCGACCAGCCCAACCTCATCGTGCCGACCGGCGAGATGCAGGTGAACATGCGCGACATCACGCGCAACATCATGGCGCGCGAGAAGGCGCTCTATGAGGGCCATCCCGTCGCCGCCGTCGCCGCGGTGTCGGAGGCGATCGCCAAACAAGCGCTGGCCCTGATCAAGGTCGACTACAAGGTGCTGCCGCACGTCATCGACGTCGCCGAGGCGATGAAGCCCGGCGCGCCGCTGCTGCACGACCATCTCCTGACCGAAGGCGCCAATCCGCCGGCCAGCAAGCCGTCGAACATCGCGAAGCGCATCGAGTTCAAGAAGGGCGACGCCAAGGCGGGCTTCGCCCAGGCCGAGGTCGTGATCGAGAAAGACTACACCACGCAGGCTGTGCACCAGGGCTATATCGAGCCGCACGCCACCTTGGCGAGCGCGGCCGAGGACGGCCAGATCCAGGTCTGGTCGACGACGCAAGGGCACTTCCAGGTGCGTGGCTTCTGCGCCCGGTTGCTCGGCCTGGAAACCTCTCAGATCCGCGTGACGCCGACCGAAATCGGCGGCGGCTTCGGCGGCAAGACCGTGGTCTATCTCGAGCCCCTGGCCATGCGGCTCAGCCAGAAGGCGGGCAAGCCGGTGAAGATGACGATGGCGCGCGAGGACGTGTTCCGCGCCTCCGGCCCCGCGCCGGGCGGCAACGTCAAGGTCAAGATCGGCGCCATGAAGGACGGCCGCATCGTCGCCGCCGAGTGCATCGTCGAGATGCAGGCGGGCGCCTTCCCGGGCTCGCCGGTCGGGCCGGCCTGCATGTGCAGCTTCGCCTGCTACGACATCGACAATGTCTACATCGAGGGCTTCGATGTCGTCAGCAACCGGCCCAAGGTCGCGGCCTATCGCGCGCCCGGTGCCCCGATCTCGGCGTGGGCCGTCGAGTCCACGCTCGACATCCTGGCGCTGCAGCTCGACATGGATCCGATCGACCTGCGGCTGATGAACGCCGCCAAGGCCGGCACCAAGACGGCCTATGGCGTCACCTTCAACACCATCGGCATGGTCGAGACGCTGGAGGCCGTGAAGCACTCGGCGCACTACCGCACCCCGGTCAAGCACGGCTATGCCCGCGGCGTTGCCGCCGGCTTCTGGTTCAACATCGGCGCCGATTCCAGCGCCGCCAGCCACGTCGGCGAGGACGGCTCGGTGACGGTGATCTCGGGCAATCCCGACATCGGCGGCAGCCGCGCCTCGCTCGCCCTGATGGCGGCCGAGGAGCTCGGCGTCGACTACAACAGGGTGCGGCCGGTGATCGCCGATACCGCCTCGATCGGCTTCAACTTCGTGACCGGCGGCAGCCGCGTCACCTTCGCCACGGGTCTCGCGGTGGTGAACTCGGTGCGCGACATGATCCGCGAGCTGAAAGTGCGCGCCGCCAAGATCTGGAAGATCGATCCGGAGGCGGTGATCTGGGAGGGCGGCATGGCCAAGCCTGCCGGCAACCAGGTCGGCACCTTCGAGCCGCTCTCCTTGGCCGATCTCGCGGCCCAGGCGGGGCGCACGGGTGGGCCGATCAACGGCCATGCCCAGCTCAACGTCACCGGCGCGGGCCCGGGCTTCGGCGTGCACTGCGTCGATCTGAAAGTCGACGAGGATACCGGCTGCGTCACCGTCGGCCGCTACACCGCGGCGCAGGATGTCGGCACGGCGATCCATCCCTCCTACGTCGAGGGCCAGCTCCAGGGCGGCGCCGTGCAGGGCGTCGGCTGGGCGCTGAACGAGGAGTACATCTACAACGCCAAGGGCCGCCTCGATAATCCGGGCTTCCTCGACTACCGCATGCCGGTCGCTTCGGACCTGCCGAAGATCGAGACCATCCTGGTCGAGGTGCCCAACCCGCAACATCCCTACGGCGTGCGTGGCGTCGGCGAAGTGCCGATCATCCCGCCGCTCGCCGCCGTCGGCAACGCCGTCGCCCGCGCGACCGGTGTCCGCATGGTCGACCTCCCGATGTCCCCGCCGCGCCTGTCGGCGGCGCTCGACGCGGCGCGGCCGCGACGGATGGCGGCGGAATGAAGCGTTCCTCCCCATCGCGCTCCGCGCGATGGGGAGGTGCCCGCGCAGCGGGCGGAGGGGTCATGAGCATCAGCACGGATGCCCATGACCCCTCCGGCCTTTCAGGCCACCTCCCCACGCTATGCGTGGGGAGGAAAGAGCATGACGAGCGGGAATTGAGATGACCTACTACGATCTCGGCAAGTTCGGCCGTCGCATCACCACCACCTCGCCCGAAGCGCAGACCTGGTTCGACCGCGGCCTGACCTGGGTCTACGCCTTCAACCACGAAGAATCGGTGAAGTGCTTCCAGAAGGCGCTGGAGCACGATCCCGACTGCGCCATGGCGCACTGGGGCGTGGCCTACGCCTCGGGGCCCAACTACAACGTGCCCTGGGAGCTGATGGACCCCAACGGCAAGGCCAAGGCGCTGGCGGCTTCCTTCGATGCGACGAAGAAGGCGGTGGCCTGCGCGCCCAAGGCGACGCCGGTCGAGCAGGCGCTGATCGGCGCCCTGCCGGTGCGCTTCCCGCAGCGCGATCCGCCGCCGAAAGACTCCGACGACATGATGGTGTGGGACAAGGCCTACACCCGCACCATGCGCGACATCTTCAGCAAGCACCGCGGCGATCTCGACGTCCGCTGCCTGTTCGTCGACGCCATCATGAACGAGACGCCCTGGCAGATGTGGAACCTCGAGACCGGCCAGCCCACCGAGGGCGCCGAGACCCTGGAGGCGATGGCGGTGCTCGACGAGGCCTTCGAGACCGACGCCGGGTCGTGGAACCATCCCGGCCTGCTGCATCTCTACGTGCACCTGATCGAGATGTCGCCGTTCCCGCAGAAGGCGCTGCGCGCCGGCGATCGGCTGCGCGAGCTGGTGCCCGATTCGGGCCACCTGGTGCACATGCCGACCCACATCGACGTGCTGTGCGGCAACTACAACGACGTCATGCGGTGGAACCAGAAGGCCGTGGCCGCCGACCGCAAGTTCGTCGAGCTGAACGGCGTGATGAACTTCTACACGCTCTACCGCGTCCACAACCATCACTTCGTGATCTACGGCGCGATGTTCCTCGGGCAGTACACGCCGGCCCTCTCAGCGGCGCAGGAGCTCATAGACACCATGCCCGAGGCGCTGCTGAGAATCCCGTCGCCGCCGATGGCCGACTTCCTCGAACCCTTCCTGTCGATGAAGCAGCACGTGCTGATCCGCTTCGGCAAGTGGCGCGAGATCATCGCCCAGGAGCTGCCGAACGACGCCGATCTCTACTGCTCGACCACGGCCATGATGCTCTACGCCAAGGGTGTGGCCCATTCGGTGCTGGGCGAGATCGCCGAGGCCGAGAAGGCGCGCGCCGCCTTCCGCGCCGCCAGGGCCCGCGTGCCCGACAGCCGGCTGGTGCACAACAACACCGTCGTCGACCTTTTGGCCGTCGCCGAGGAGATGCTGAGCGGCGAGCTGGAGTATCGCCGCGGCAACTTCGATACGGCCTTCGCCCATCTGCGGCGCGCCGTGAAACTCTCCGATGCGCTGCCCTACGACGAGCCGTGGGGCTGGATGCAGCCGCCGCGCCACGCGCTGGGCGCGCTCCTGCTGGAGCAGGGGCATCTTGCCGAGGCCGAGGCGGTCTATCGCTCGGACCTGGGCTACGACGGCAAGCTCGCCCGCGCCTACCAGCATCCCGACAACGTGTGGAGCCTGCACGGCCTGCACGAATGCCTGACGCGGCGCGGCGACGCCGTCGAGGCGTCACTGATCAAGGCGCGGCTCGAGCTGGCCCAGGCCCGCACCGAGGTCCCGATCCGCGCCTCGTGCTTGTGTCGGCGAGAGGCGGCGTGAGATTGGCGTTCCTCCCCTTCGCGGAGACCGCGAAGGGGAGGTGCCCGCGTAGCGGGCGGAGGGGTCATGAGCCACAGATTCGTTGTCGCCTATGACCCCTCCGTCACCGTAAGACGGCGACACCTCCCCAGCGAAGCTGGGGAGGAAGCTGGACAACAAAGTGAACGGGAGGACGCCTCATGGATGTCGGCATGATGATGGTCTTCGCCAGCTACGGCTGGGACAACTGCTCCGACGATCGCGTGTGGAACGAGGAGATCCGCCTGGCGCGGCTCGCCGCCGATCTCGGCTTCGACTGCCTGTGGTCGGCCGAGCATCACTTCAACGACTACTCGTTCGTGCCGGATAACCTGGCGCTGATGACGCATCTCACGGCGCTCTGCCCCAACATCGACGTCGGCACGGCGGCGGTGATCCTGCCCTGGCACGATCCGCTGCGCGTCGCCGAGAACGCCGCGGTGCTCGACATGCTGAGCAAGGGCCGGCTCAGGCTCGGCCTGGGCCGCGGCCTGGCGCGGCGCGAGTTCGAAGCCTTCCGCTTGAGCATGGACGAATCGCGCGCCCGCTTCGACGAGGCGGCGCCGATGATCGTCAACGCGCTCAAGACCGGCTTCATGGAAGGCGACGGCAAATATTATAAGCAGCCGCGCATAGAAATCAGGCCGCGGCCGCAGCACTCGTTCGACGGCCGCATCTACGCCGTGGCCTCGAGTGAGGACTCGGTGGACTCAGCCGCCAAGCTCGGCGCGCACATCGTGATGTTCACCGACCGGCCGTGGGAGATGCGCCTGCCGCAGATCGAGCACGGCCGCGACCTGCACCGCAAGTATCACGGCACTCCACCGCCGACGCTCATGGTCACCGAGTTCTGCGTCTGCGGCACCAATGCCGACATCGAGGACGAGGCGCGCCGGTACCAGGGCAAGTTCGTCGAGAGCAATTTCTACCACTACGAGTTTTTAGGCGAGCACTTCAAGACGGTGAAGGGCTACGACGCCTACCAGCAGAAGGCCGAGATCGCCCGCAAGGGCGGCCTCGAAGGCGCGGTGACCGGCTTCATGCAGGCGGCTTCCTGGGGCTCGCCGGACAAGATCCTGCGCGGGCTGGAAGCACGGCGGAAGGTTGTCGGCGACTTCGAGATGAACGTCGCCTTTCGCTTCGGCGGCACGCCCTACGAAGTGTCGGAGCGCGGCCTCAGGCTCTTCGCCAAGGAAGTGCTGCCGGTCGTGAAATCCTGGAAGCCGGCGAAGGCCGAGAAAGCAGCGGCGTGACGTTCCCAGGAAAGCTCGCCTTCATGTTCCTCTCCCCCGCTAGGGGGAGAGGCTAGGTGAGGGGGAGTCGACGTGCGTAACCCCCTCACCCAACCTCTCCCCCTAGCGGGGGAGAGGAGTTTGATTCCTCGGTGGGAGTGCTGACATGACTGACGTAAAAATCCTGGCGAGCGGCTTCGGCTTTCCCGAAGGTCCCGTCGTCATGCCCGACGGAGCGGTGATCCTGACGGAGATCCGCAACGGCCGCTGCTCGCGCGTGACGGCCGACGGCAAGTCATCGGTGTTCTCGGAGTGCGGCGGCGGGCCCAACGGGCTCGCGATCGGGCCTGACGGCGCGCTCTATCTCTGCAACAACGGCGGCGCCCGTTATGTCGAAGGCACGTCGATGAGCCAGGGCGCCCACGCCGGCTACAAGGGCGGCTCGATCCAGCGGCTCGATGCAAAGACGGGCGCGTTCAAGACGCTCTACGCCGAATGCGACGGCCACAAGCTCTCCGCCCCCAACGACCTGGTGTTCGACAAGCAGGGCGGCTTCTACTTCACCGATCTCGGCAAGCGCCATGCCCGCCATCGCGACCATGGCGGCCTCTACTACGCCCTGCCCGACGGCTCGAAGATCACCTGCATCGCCTATCCCATCGTCAGCCCCAATGGCTGCGCGCTGTCGCCCGACGGCAAGATACTTTACGTCGCCGACACCGAGGGCGCCTGGCTGTGGGCCTTCGACATCGAGGGGCCGGGCGTGCTGAAGAAGCCTGCGCCGTTTGCCCATCACAGCGGCCGCGTGCTGGGCGGCGTCACCGGCCCGGCGCGCTTCGACAGCATGGCGGTGCTGGAGAACGGCAATATCTGCGTGGCGACGCTCACCACCGGCAAGATCACCGAGTTCTCGCCGGCCGGCGCCGTCGTGCGCGAGGTCAAGATGCCGGACGTCTATCCCACCAATATCTGCTTCGGTGGCAATGACCGGAAGACTGCCTACATAACGTTGTCGGACAAAGGTCAGCTCGGGGTCATGCAATGGCCCACGCCGGGCCTGAAGCTGAATTTCTAGGGAGGTTGCCATGGCCGGCAACGCTGAGACCGTCATCGATCTCGACAGGAAGCGCATGCAGGCGATGGCCAGGAAGGACGTCGCCACCTTGCAGTCGGTGCTGGCCGACGACCTGATCTACACCCATTCGTCGGCCCGGCTCGACACCAAGAAGAGCTTGATCGACAACATGGTTTCAGGTTCCACGGTCTACACCAGCGTCGAGCCGTCCGACGTCAAGGCGCAGGATCTCGGCGACACGGTGGTGCTGACGGGAACCTGCCAGATCAAGGTGACATTGAACGGCGCGTCCAACGCATTCGGTGTGCGCTTCACCGATGTTTACGCCAGGCGCGACGGGCGCTGGCAAATGGTAACCTGGCAGTCGACGAAACTGCCCGCGTAAGGAGACTTTCATGACCGAAGCCAAGCTCGCCCCCAACATGCCGAAGTGGATGGTGGACCACACCAACCTCTACCTGTCGACCGGCGGCAAGGAAGGGCACATGTACACCATCAAGCAGCCCGACCGCCCATCGCTCACCGTGCCGTCGCTGCTGCTGACGACCACGGGCCGCAAGTCGGGCGAGAAGTTCCTGTTCCCGCTGTTCTACGGCAAGTCCGGCAACAGCTACTTCATCGTCGCCTCCAAGGGCGGCGCCCCGGACCACCCCGGCTGGTACAAGAACATCCTCGTCCACCCCGAGGTCGAGATCCAGGTCGCCACCACCAAGGTCAAGGCCCGCGCGCGCACGGCGAGCGGCGAGGAGCGGGCGAAGCTGTGGAAGCAGGCCGCCGAGTTCTGGCCGCCCTACAACGACTATCAGGCGAAGGCGCCGCACCGGGAGATCCCGGTCGTGGTGCTCGATCCGATCAGCTGATCGTCTCTCCGGACCGCGGGCCTCCAGGCCCGCGGTCCGGAGAGAAACTATAGTTATTGATAAAATACTGAAGTTGTGATAGGATCAGATCGTCTGTCGCTCTTTGCATCGTCTGATCCGATCCAAGCCTGCCGAACCCCAAAACCGGCAGCGAAACTTGCGTAACTGTCTTAATTCCTACCGGTAGTGGCTGTTGGCTTCTTCCAGCTACTACGCCGCCAGCTTCGCTCGAACCACGGGCAACACGTCGTTCGCCAGCGCTTCCAGGCTGTCGACGGCATGGCGCAAGGTCATGCCGGGCTGGCGGCCCTGAAAGATGAAGTGTTTCAGCGAGAAGCGCGGCAGCCATTCGATCATCTTGGCCGCGATCTCGGCCGGCGTGCCCAAAAACCAGCGGTCCTGCATGAAGGCTTCCGAGAGATAGAGCGGATTGTCGCCGGTGAGCGGCTTGCGCTCGCCGGTCGCGGCATCGATGTATGTCTGGCCGGTGCGTTCCGGCGCGTACTGCACGCGATAGACGTGATCGATGTAGGGCTTGTGCCGCTTGATCGCGTCGGCCGCCGAATCGCCTAAAAGCACTTCGCGCATCAGCGCATGCGGCAGTGGCCCCGCGCTCTGCCGCTCGGCCTCGTCGTCGTACGACTTGATCTGCCGCGACAGGTGCTGCAGCTCGATCAGCGGCGCCACGATCAGGCCGGCGCGGTAGCGCACGGCGCGGGCGCGCGCTTGTGGCGCCGCGGCGCCGACCCACAGCGGCAGAGGGCCGGGCTTGATCGGCGGCGGCCGCAGCAGCCCGCCCTTCACGTTGTAGACGCGGCCTTCGTAGTCGAAGCGCTCGCCACGCCAGGCGAGGCCCAGGATGTCGAGTGATTCTTCGAAGGCTCTGGTGCGTGTCTTGTAATTCCAGCCGAAGCTCTCGAACTCGGCCGGGCGATAACCTTGCCCAAGCCCGATCTCGATGCGGCCGCTGGAAATGTTGTCGACCACCGACAGGTCCTCGGCCAGCCGCAGCGGATGGCCGTACAACGGCGCCAGCGCCACGCCCTGGCCGATGCGGCAGTTGGGAGCGGCGACGGCGAGGGCGGCGCAGGCGACGACGGGTGAGGGGCAGTAACCGTCGGCCTCGCCGTGATGCTCGCTGGCCCAGATCGAGTCGAAGCCCAGCCGATTGGCTTCGCTCGCGAGCTCCAGGCTCTCGCGATAGGAGGTGTCCCAGGCCTCGCTGAGGCTGGGGTTGGTCTGGAAGCTGAGCGACAGGCCGAACTTGACCGTCACGATCAGCTGCCCAGTTGCCGCTTGAGCTCGCTCCAGCGATCGATGATCGGCATCAGCTTGTCTTCCTTCTCGGCCGGCAGGGTGAAGGTGACGCGATCGACGCCGATCTCCTGGCAGAACTTCAGCTGATCGATCACCTCGGGCACGCGGAAGATGGTTATAGGCAGGCTGGCGGGATCGCGGCCGGCCTCCTTGGCCATGACGCGGAACTTGTCGATGACCACGCCGACACCGTCCTTGGCGAGCCGGTCGGCGCGCGGGATCCAGCCGTTGCCGTAGCGGATGGCGCGGCGCGCCGCATAGGGGAAGGCGCCGCCGACGATGATCGGCGGATACGGCTTCTGGAAGGGCTTTGGCCACTGCTTCATCTTGTCGAAGTTCACGAACTCGCCGTGGTACTCGGGCTCCTCCTCGGTCCAGATCGCCTGCATTGCCTCCATGCGCTCGCGCGCGAGCTTGTGGCGGCTCTCGAAGGCGGTGCCGTGGTTCTCGATCTCGTCCTGGTTCCAGCCGTTGCCGACGCCGAACAGGAAGCGGCCCTGGGAGAGCTGGTCGATCGTCGACACGAGCTTGGCGGTGACGATGGGATCGCGCTGCGTCAGGAGGGCGATGCCGGTGCCGACCTTCAGTTTCGTGGTCACGGTGGCCGCGGTGTTCAGCACCAGGAACGGGTCCATGATGTCGTAGTAGGGGCGGATCAATGGACCGCCAGCCGGATAGGGCGTTTTGCGTGACGAGGGGATGTGCGTGTGTTCGGGCACCCAGAGCGATTCGAAGCCGCGCTCCTCCAGGAGCCGCGCCAGCGGCGCGGGCTGCATGGAGTCCGCGGTGAAGAACATCACGGCACCAAGTTTCATGGTCGTTTCCCCTCGCTGGCGTTTGAAGGCTATCCTAGCTGCGCACTCGGGAGGAAAACATGCCAATCGCCGCGAAGTACCTCTTCATCGTCAGCATGGATGTGGCGAAGGAGAAAGAGGCGCTGTTCAACGAGGTCTACGACAAGGAGCACGTGCCCTTGCTCTCCAAGGTGCCGGGCGTGCGCGGCGTGACGCGCATGAAGACCGAGCCCGCCGCCTTCAACATCGCGGGCCAACGCAAGGTGCTCGATGGCGCGGGCGCGCCGACCTACATGGCGATCTACGAGCTCGACAGCCCCGACGTGCTCTTGAGCAAGGAATGGGCGGAAGCGGGCGAGAAGGGCCGCTGGCCGTCCGAGGTGCGGCCCTTCACCACCAATCGCCATCACATCGTGCGCAAGGTGATCTGATGCGCTTCAAGAACAAGGTGGCGCTGATCACCGCCGGCGCCAACGGCATCGGCCGCGCCACCGCCAAGATCATGGTGGGCGAAGGCGCCACGGTGATCGTCGCCGACAACAACCAGGGCCATCTCGACGAGGCCGTGCCGTCGCTCAAGCAGGCGGCCGGCAAGTCGGGCGGCAAGGTGCAGGGCGAGCAGGTCGATGCCCTGGACCCGCAGCAGGTCGAGAAGCTGATCGCCGGGGCCGCGAAGGATCACGGCGGCATCGACATCCTGGTCAATGCGGTGGGCGGCAGCACGGTGATCGCCAACCCGCAGGCCACGACCGAGCAATTGAGCTTCGCCGACTGGCAGAAGCTCATAGCCTTCAACCTCGACGCCACCTTCCTCTGCACCCACACGATCATTCCGGTGATGAAGAAGAAGCGCAGCGGCAAGATCGTCAACCTGGCCTCGATCGCGGGCCGGGGCTTGAGCTTCAACAGCTCCAGCGCCTATGCCGCGGCCAAGGGCGGCATCATCGCCTTCACCCGCAAGCTCGCCTTCGAGCTCGGGCCCGACGGCATCAACGTCAATGCCATCGCCCCCTCGATCACGCTGACCGAGCGCATCCGGCCGCATTGGGACAAGCGCTCGCAGGCCTCGCAGGCCGAGGAGATCGAGCGCACGCCCTTGCGCCGTGTCGCCGAGGCGGCCGACCAGGCCAACGTGATCTGCTTCCTGGCTTCGTCCGACGCCGATTTCGTGACGGGCCTCACCATCGACGTCACGGGCGGCCTGTAATCTTTGCCTCCCCTTCGCGGAGTCCGCGAAGGGGAGGTGGCCGCGAAGCGGCCGGAGGGGTCAGGAGCATCAGTACCGGTGCTCATGACCCCTCCGGCCCTGCGGGCCACCTCCCCAGCTTCGCTGGGGAGGAAGTGCAAGAAGCAAGGGAGAGAAGCATGGCCGGCAAGGTCGGATTCATCGGGCTCGGTGCCATGGGCGGGCCGATGGCCCTCAATCTCGCGAAGGCCGGCCACAAGCTGGTGGTGCACGACATCGACCAGAGCAAGACCGCGGCGGTGCGCGCCCAGGGCGCCGAGCTCGCGGGCAACGCCGAGGCGGTGGCGGCAGCGGTCGAGCGCACGATCCTGATCGTCGAGACCACCGATCAGGCCAAGGAGGTGATCGCGGGCGAGCGCGGCATCATCAAGGGCGCCAAGCCCGGCCACATCGTGGTCTGCATGTCGACCATCGATCCTTTCGCCGCGCGCGAGCTTGCGGACCACCTCAAGGCCAAGGGCATCGCCATGGTCGACGCGCCGGTCAGCGGCGGCACGGGCCGCGCGCAGTCGGGCGAGCTGTCGGTGATCGTGGGTGGCGACAAGGAGGTCGTCGCCAAGTGCGAGGACCTGTTCAAGGCGATGGGCAACCGCACCTTCCATGTCGGGCCGCTGGGCAACGGGCTCGCCATGAAGCTGGTCAACAACATGCTGGTGCAGGTCAACACCGTGGCGGTGGCCGAGGCGCTGGTGCTGGGCGTCAAGGCGGGCCTCGATCCGCAGCAGATCTACGATGTCGTGCGCGTCTCGACCGGCGCCAGTGCCGCCTGGGAGCTGCGCGTGCCGCGCATCCTAAAAGGCGACTACGAGCCCGGCGGCACGGTCGACATCTCCTACAAGGACCAGGAACTCGAGACCGCCTTCGCCAAGCGGCTGGGCGTGCCCGTGCTGCTCGCGAACGTCACGCAGCAGGTCTACCAGATGGCGCGCGCGCAAGGCCTCAACAAGCAGGACGGCTCGGCGGTCGTGAAGATCTTCGAGCAGATGGCCGGCGTGACGGTGAAGGGGGCAACCAAATGACCACGTTCGTACTGATCCACGGCGCCTACCAGGGCGGCTGGATTTGGAAACCGACCGTCGAGCAGCTTCTAGCCAAGGGCCATCGCGTGTTCGCGCCGACGCTCGACGGCTGCGCCGAACGCAAAGGCCAGGTGCGCGCCGGCATCACCACCGAGAGTCATGCCGAGGAGATCGCGAACTTCCTGTTCTACGAGGACCTGAAGGATGTCGTGCTGGCCGGCACCAGCACCGGCGGCATGGTGATGGCGCGCGCGGCCGAGCTCGCCCGCGAGCGCGTGGCGCGTGTGGTGTTCGCCGACGCGCTGGCGCTTTTAGACGGCGAGGCGCTGCCCGACATCGTCAAGCGCCCCACCGCGGTCAACACCGAGCTGACCAGCGGGCCGTCGCGGCAGGATTTCGAGAACCGCCTGTTCAAGGATCTCGAACCGGCAATGCGCGCCTGGGCGATCGAGCGCTGCACCATGCATCCCATCGCCACCATGACCCAGCCGGTGAAACTCGACCGCTTCTGGGGCCAGTCATGGAACGCCTCGGTGATCTGGTGCAAGCAGAGCACCAATCCGCCGGTCGCCCATCAGCGCCGGTGCTGCGAGACGCTGAAGGGCCGCTGGCACGAGCTCGACACCGGCCACTATCCGATGCTGAGCGAACCTGCAGCCCTCGCGCGCCTGATCGCGGAAGGCTGACGGCCATGGCGAAGGAGACCACTTCTAGCCTCGGCTCGATGTTCCAGAGCGGCGCGCGCAACCGCGATGAGCCGACGCGCTTTGGCCGCATCTTCAAGCCCGACGAGGCCTGGCACGCCAAGGCGCCGGCCGAGCCGATCCTCGAGCCCGAGCTCGCGATCGTCGACACCCACCATCACCTGTGGGACTTCGGGCGCTTTCGCTATCTTTTGGACGAGCTGCTGTCCGACCTGAACAGCGGGCACAACATCGTCGCCACCGTGTTCGAGGAATGCCGCTCGATGTACCGCGCGCACGGGCCGGAGGAGATGAAACCGGTGGGCGAGGTCGAGTTCGTGGCCGGCATCGCCGCCATGAGCGACAGTGGCACGTACGGGCCGGCGCGCATCTGCCGCGGCATCGTAGGCTACGCCGATCTCGCCCTGGGCGATCACGTCGCCGCCGTGCTCGAAGCCGAGATCGCGGCCGGCGGCGGGCGCTTCCGCGGCATCCGCTATTCCGGCGGCTGGGACGCCGATCCCATCATCGGCAACAGCCACGGCGTGTCGGGACCCGGCGAGTATCTCCGCCCGGAAGTCCGCAGCGGCATGAAGCAGCTCGAGCGGCTCGGGCTGGTGCTCGATGCCTGGGTGTTCCATCCCCAGCTCGGCGAGGTCGTCGATCTCGCGCGCGCCTTTCCCAACGCCAGCATCGTCATGTGTCACATGGGCGGGCCGTTGGGCTACGGCCCGTACGCCGGCAAGAAGGACGAGGTCTTCGCCAACTGGAAGGCATCGATGACCGAGCTCGCCAAGTGTCCCAACGTGTCGGTGAAGCTCGGCGGCGTGACGATGCGGCTCGCCGCCTACGACTACGGCAAGTTGCCGGCGCCGCCATCGTCCGAGGCGCTCGCCGGCTACTGGGGGCCTTACGTGAAGACCTGCATCGACCTGTTCGGTCCCGACCGCTGCATGGTCGAGAGCAATTATCCGGTCGAGAAGATGGGCATCGGCATGCCGGCGCTGTGGAACATGTTCAAGCGCCTGACGGCCGGCGCGTCGGCCGCCGAGAAGAAGGCGATCTTCAGCGGCACGGCGAACCGGGTGTATCGGTTGGACCTCTGACTTCCTCCCCTTCGCGGATACCGCGAAGGGGAGGTGTCGCCGTCATACGGCGACGGAGGGGTCATGAGCATCGGCACTGTCGCTCATGACCCCTCCGCCCGCTACGCGGGCACCTCCCCAGCTTCGCTGGGGAGGAAGAGTTAGGCCGCCAGCTTCACGACGGTCTCGATCTCGGGCAGGCGCTGGTCGACCTTCTCGGGCCGCTGGCTGCCCAGGTTCACGATCAGGCGATGCACGCCCAGCGCCGCGTATTGCTTGACGTGATCCGGTGCCATGTTCATCGGCGGCGTGATGATGATCTCGTACTTCGAATCGCGCTTGCGCCCTGCCTTGGCGAAGGCGGCGTCGAGCTTGTCGAGCATCTGCTTGGCGCGCGTCGGATCGAGGTTGAAGCCGTACCATCCGGCGCCGAACTTCACGGCGCGGGCGAAGGCTGCATCGGCATAGCCGCCGACGATGATCGGCACGTGCGGCTTCTGGATCGGCTTGGGATCCATGCGCATGGTCTCGAACTTCACCCACTTGCCGGAGAAGTCGACCACCGGCTCGGTCCACAGCCGGCGCATCACTTCGAGGAATTCATCGCAACGCTTGCCGCGATCCTCCCAGCGATAGCCACAAGCCTCGACCTCTTCCTTGTTCCAGCCGACGCCGATGCCGAAGTCGATGCGCCCGTCGCTGAGCCAGTCGAGCGTGCACATCTCCTTGGCCGTGTAGATCGGATTGCGCTGCGGGACGAGCGCCACGCCCGTACCGAGCCTGAGCTTGGAGGTCGCGGCGGCCAGAAAGCCCAAGGTCGCAGTCACGTCGAGCATGCCGCCGCCCTCGGGCACGGGAATGCGGCCGTCCTTGGAGCCGGGATAGCCGTAGGTGTTCTTGTCGAACAGCGCCACGTGCTCGCCCATCCAGATCGATTCCAGGCCAGCGTTCTCGGCGCGCCGGCCGAAGTCCTTGATCATCTTGGGCGTCGCCTGGGGCGACATGAACGTCGCGAAGACTCCGACTTTCATGATGCTGCTCCTTCAGTTGAGGCGCGCGGCCTGCGCCATGACCTCGATGGCCTCGGGCTGGCGCGACCGCACGCTGATCGTGTCGGCGCCGCAATCCTCCCAGGCGCGATAGCGCTCGCGGATGCGCGCCGCCGGCCCGACAAGGGATTTCATGTCGACCCATTCGTCGGGCACCGCGGCGATCGCCTCGTCCTTGCGATGCGCCAGGTAAAGTTCCTGGATGCGCTTGGCGGCGTCACCGAAACCGCGGCGCACCATGATGTCGTTGTGGAAGTTTTTATCTTTGTGGCCCATGCCACCGACGTAAAGCGCCACTTCCGGCTTCAGTTTGGCCAGCGCGGCTTTCACGTCGTTCTCGACCTCGACGTGAACCGAGGCGGTGATGGCGAAGTCCTTCATGCTCTTGCCGTTGCCGGCGCGCCTAAAACCTTCCTCCAGCCACGGCCGGTATTCCTCCATGGCGCCCGGCATGAATCCCATGGGCAGCCAGCCGTCGGCGATCTCGGCAGTGAGCTTGACCGTCGATTCGTTGCCGGTGGCGAGATAGATCGGGATGTCGGGGTTCATGTGCAGGATCGACTTCAAAGGTTTGCCGATCCCCAGCGCGCCCGGCCCGGTGTAGGGCAGGGTGTACTCCTTGCCGTCGTGGGTGACTGGGCCCTCGCGCCTAAAAATCTTGCGCATGATCGCGACGTAATCCTTCATCCGGTAGTAGGGCTTGCCCCACGGCTCCCCGTACCAGCCTTCGACGATCTGCGGGCCTGATACGCCGAGCCCGGCGATGAAGCGCCCGCCGCCCGCCATGGCATCGACTGTAGCGGCCGACATCGCGGCGTTGGCCGGCGTGCGCGCGGCGAGCTGCATGATGCCGGTGCCGAGTTTTATGCGCTTGGTGAGGGCCGCGAGATAGGCGAGCGGCGTCACGGCATCCGAGCCGTAGGCCTCGGCCGTCCACACCGAATCGTAGCCTAGCTCCTCGGCGCGCTGGACCAGCTTGACCGGGATGTCGAGATGCGCGCGCGAATAGCCGATCGACAGGCCCAATTTCATTGCCGTTTCCTCCGCTTCCCGCGCAAACTATACCAACAACGCTTCAGCCAGAGGAAACGCGATGCCTAAAATGGGTTACCTGCTGCCGACGCGCGAGCGGGTCATGGAAGGACGCGACGAGACCGGCTCGCTGCTGGCGCTGGCCGAGAAAGCCGAAGGCCTGGGCTACGATTCGCTGTGGGTCGGCGATTCGCTGCTGGCGCGGCCGCGCCACGATCCGCTGACCTTGCTGGCCGCCGTCGCCGCACGCACCCGGAAGCCCGAGCTCGGCACCGCCGTGCTGCTGCCTGCTCTGCGAAATCCCGTCGTGCTGGCCCAGCAGGTGGCCACGCTCGATCGCATCGCCGAGGGTCGCGTGATCCTGGGCGTCGGCATCGCGGCTGACGTACCCAACATACGTGCCGAGTTCACGGCGGCGAGCGTGCCGTTCGACAAGCGCGTCGGCCGCCTGGTCGAGGGCATGGCGCTCTGCCGGGCGCTGTGGACCGGCAAGCCCGTCACCTGGCCGAAGCCGGGATCGCAAGGGCGCTGGAAGGTCGACGCGAGCGTGCTCGGCCCGACGCCGCATCGTCCCGGCGGGCCGCCGATCTGGGTCGCGGGCGCGGTCAAGGCGTCGCGCGAACGCGTCGGCAAGTTTTTCGACGGCTGGTTCCCCAACAGCCCGCTCGCCGAGGACTATGCGCCGGAATGGGCCGAGGTGGTCGCAGCGGCGAAGGCCGCCGGCCGCGATCCGTCCAAACTGACGGCGGCGATGTACTGCACGCTGTCGATTGACGACGACGTCCAGCGCGCCGACGACAAGCTCAACGCCTATCTGAAGGAATACTATGGCGTCGATCCCCTGGAGACGCGCAAGCGCCAGAAGAGTTTTGCTGGCCCCGCCGCCGAAGCGGCAGCCTGGCTGAAATCCTACGTCGATGCCGGCGCCACGCATCTGGTGCTGCGCTTTGCCGGCGACCACGACCGGCACCTCGAGACGGCGGCGCGCATCCGCCGGGATCTCGGCTGGTGACGCCATGAAGTTCGCCCTGCACTTCGGCAACAACACCTTTCCTGACTTTGCCGGCGCCGCCCGGCTGGCGCGGTTGGCCGAAGCCGCGGGCTTCGATTCGGTGTTGGCGGTCGATCATGTCGTCTTTCCCGACAACTACAGCTCGACCTACCCCTACTCGGCGACCGGCCGCCTGCCGGTCGGCCGCGGCGGCGCCTTTCCCGATCCCCTGATCTGGATCGCCTACGCCGCCGCCGTGACGACGCGGCTGCGCTTCCTGACCGGCGTCGTCATCCTGCCGCAGCGCGACCCGCTGGTGCTGGCCAAGCAGGTCGCCACCCTCGACTACATGAGCGGCGGCCGGTTCGAGCTCGGCATCGGCGTCGGCTGGCTGAAGGAGGAGTTCCAGGCCCTGGGCGTGCCCTTCGAGCGGCGCGGCCGGCGGGCCGACGAGTACCTTGCCGCCATGAAGGCGCTGTGGGCCGCGGACGGTGCAACTTTCTCGGGCGAGTTCGTCAGTTTCAAGGAAGTGAGCTGCAACCCCAAGCCGGTCGGCCGTGTGCCGATCGTCGTCGGCGGCCATTCCGAGGCGGCGGCCAAGCGCGCGGGCCGGCTGGGCGATGGGTTTTTTCCATCGATTGGCTCCCAAGTAGATATTTTTCCTCTGTTCGACGTGGCGCGCCGCGCCGCGGCGGACGCTGGCCGCGATCCTGCAGCCATCGAGATGATTGCCGGCTGTCCCGACCTGCTGCCGAGCTCGACCGCCGAGCCGAAGGCCGCCATCGAGGAGCGCAAGCGCCGCGGCGTCGACCGCATCGTCCTGCCGGTCGGCCCGTTCATGCCGAACCTCGAGGAGAGCCTGGCGCGCTTCGGCGAGACGATCATCCGCCCCTACGCGGAGCTATGACGGACTTCACTCGATGTGCTCTCGCGAAAAGTTGAACTCACTGAACGCGCATAGGTGCACTGCCGAAATATGACGTGAAGTTGTGGGTGCAACTGCACACGTTCTCCCGCACATGAGTAGTGCTGCGCCCGAAATAGTCCCGCTGTTCGCTACCCCGCTCGTTACCTTCGATGTACCTGAGGCGGCGACTCTCAACAGCGAGTTGCGCCACGTTATCGTCGGGCGTGAGAAGACCCATCCCAGCACGCAGCACTCAAACCTCGGCGGCTGGCAGTCGAGCTGGGACATGGATCGCTGGGGCGGCGCGCCGGCGATCAAGCTGATGGCCATCGGCCGCAACATCGCCAACCGCGTGACGACGGATCGCAAGGGCAACGCGGGCAACGGCCCTCATCCCGGATACTTTGCCGTCACTTGGCACGGCAACATGTGGGCGAACGTCAACCGCAGCGGCCATGGCAACGAGTTCCATTCCCATCCCGGCGCCTTCTGGTCGGCCGTCTACTACGTCGACGATGGCGGCATCGATGCCGATCCGTCGCTGGGCGGCGAGCTCGAGTTCATGGACCCGCGCGGGCCCTTGCCGGCGATGAACGCGCCGCATCTCGGCTACGCCATGCCGGGCGGCCTGACGGGCGGCGCCACCGAGCGCATCCGGCCCAAGGCCGGCCGGCTGGTGATGTTCCCGTCGTGGATGATCCACCAGGTGCGGCCCTATCAGGGCACCGCCGAACGCATCTCGATTGCGTTCAATCTCAGCCTGTAAGGGAGCGCGGGCCTCCGGCCCGCTCATGCTCATGCTCTTCCGGACCGCGCGCATCCTGCGCGCTCATGAATCATGAGCGAGCTGGAAGCTCGCGGTCCGGAAGACCATGAGCGGGCCGGAGGCCCGCGCTCCCGTCATGCAAACGCCTTGCGGATGCGGGCCCAGTCGGCCAGCGCCGATTCGTGGCCGGGCACGAGCTGGATGGTGAACTGGCTGTAGCCCGCGCCGCGCAGCGCCTCGATGCGCTTCTTGATCTCGGCCTCGCTCGCCGTGAACGAGGTGTTGGCGATCAGGTCGGCGCTGACGAAGCGCTTCTCCTCCGCCTTCACGAACATCAGATGCCCGCGATGGTTCTCGAGGTAGGGCGCATCCTTGGGCTCGAAGCCGCGCGCCAGGTCGATATAGGCCTTGATCTCCGGCGTCGACAGCATGGCCACGCCAGGCCTGAGGCCGGCCAGCGCCTCGTCGGCCGCGCGATGCAGCATCACGGCGGCGCGCGGTCCCGCCTGCGCCATGGCGCGCTCGGAGTTGGCGGGCTCGCCGTCCTTCAGCACGCAGCCCAGCGCGAAGGCGGTGGCCTGCAGGTCGCCGATCGCGTGGCCCGCCTTGGTCCAGGCCTCGCGCATGGCCTCGACTTCCTTGATGCCGTTCTCGACCTTGCCGACGAAGTCGATCCAGCCTGCCTTGAGTTTGGCCGTCAGCGCGCGGGTGCGCGGTCCAAAGGCCGAGAAATGCAGCGCAATCGGGTCCTTGGTGTTGAACAGTGGCAGCTCGGGATTGAGGAAGCGGATCTTCTTCTTCTGCCCCTCCATCTCGAACTCGACCGTCTCGCGCCGCAGCAGGCCATAGACCTGGTGGACGTAGGTCTCCATGTCCTTGACCTTGATGGCGCCGAAGCCCATGGCGCGCCGCGCCGTGAAGCCCGTCCCGACGCCGAAGTCGATGCGGCCGGGCGCGAGCTGGTTCAGCGACGCCAGCGCATTGGCCGTCACCGGCGCGATGCGGTTCGACGGCACCAGCACGCCGGTGCCGAGGCGAATGCGTTTCGTGTTGACCGCCGCGGCACCCATGGCGACGAAGCAGTCGGCGCTCAGCATCTGGGTGTCGTAGAACCAGGCATGGGTGAAGCCGAGCTCCTCGGCTTCCTTGGTGACCTTCCAGGAATCTGCCGCCGTCGGCAGGGCGATGCCGAAGTCCATCGTCGTGCTCCTGCTCAGGTGTCCGCCAGCGCCGCCAGCATGCGATCGCGCGCAGCGAAGTCGCCGTCGGCGTGCACCGGCTGCAGGCAGACATGCGTGGCGCCTGCCTCGAAGTGGGCGCGCAGGCCCTTCTTGATGATGTCGGCATCGCCCCACAGGCACATGGCGTCGATGAAGCGGTCGCTGCCGCCGTTGGCCAGATCGGCTTCTGTGAAACCCTCGCGCAGCCAGTTGTTGCGGTAGTTGGGCAGCACCATGTAGCGCGCCAGCTCCTTGCGGCCGATCGTGCGGGCGCGGTTGGCATCGGTCTCGATCGTCACCTTCTGCTCGACCGCGAGCCACTTGTTCGGCCCCAGGGCCGCCGCTGCCTGCTTGGTGTGTCGCGGCGTTACGTTATACGGAACAGCGCCGCGCGATTTCTCCGCGCTGAGCGCCAGCATCTTCGGACCGAGTGCCGCGACCACGACAGGCAGCTCCTCGCCGGCCGCCACATCCTTGTTGATGCCGTCGAGATAAGCCCGCATGGCCGGGATGGGCTTGTCGTAGCGATGGCCGCGCACGCCCTCGACCATGGGGATGTGGCTGACGCCCAGGCCCAGGATGAAACGCCCGCCGTACCAGTCGTTCAGCGAAATCAGGGCGCGCTTGGCCGTGTAGGAATCGCGCGCATAGATGTTGGCGATCGAGCTGCCGATCGTGAGCTTGCTCGACTTGGACAGCAGGTAGCCCGCCAGCGACATCGATTCGTAGCCGCGCGATTCGGGATACCACAGTGCGGAGTAGCCGTTGCCCTCGACGGCCTTCACGAAATCGCCGAGCTGCGATCCGTTCAGCTTGTCGGTCGAGTACCAGACGCCGAGACGACCCAGTGCCATCGCAATCTCCTGTCGAATTTTGCCGCACCTTGGCACTGGCCGATTGGAGGCACCACCCGAAACTCGGTAAGCTGCGAAATGCCTTCTCCCAGTGCGCTGGTTTGTGTTCGGTGCAGCGCCCGATATGCGGTCGATCGTTTCGCCGACGATTGTCCGGCCTGCCGATCCGCCGGTGCTCCGGCCAATCTCACCGTCGCCTATGACGCAACGCCGGGCGCCGGACTCGGCCGCAACGACCTGCAGCGACGGCCGCGATCGATGTGGCGATGGGATGCCTTCCTGCCGGCCGCAGCCAACGATGCGGTGAGTCTCGGCGAAGGCGACACGCCATTGCTCGAAGCGCCCAACCTCGGTCTCGGCGATGTCTGGATCAAGGACGAGTCGCGCAATCCCACCTGGTCGTTCAAGGACCGACTCGCCTCCGGCGCGCTCACCATGGCGAAGCGCTTCGGGGCCAAGGTCATTGCTTCGAGCTCGTCAGGCAATGCCGGCGCTGCGGCCGCTGCATACGCCGCCAAGGCCGGCTTGCCGTGCATCGTCTTCACCTTCGTTGGCTCAGCGGGGCCGCTGGTGCTGCAGATGCGCGCCTACGGCGCCATGGTGGTGAAGGTCAACGACAAGGCCGACCGCTGGCGCCTGCAGTCGCTGGGCGTGCGCGAGTTCGGCTGGTATCCGACTTCGCCCTTCTTCGGCCCCGTGGTGGGCAGCAACCCCTACGGCATGGAAGGCTATAAGACGATCGCCTACGAGATCGCCGAGGCGTTCGACTGGAACCCGCCCGACTGGTGCGTGCTGCCGGTCTGCTACGGCGACGCGCTGTTCGGTATGTGGAAGGGTTTTGAAGACCTTTTAGCCCTGGGCTGGATCGATCGCGTGCCGCGCTTCGTCGCCGCCGAGGTCTCGGGTTCGCTCACCGCCGCCATGGCGAGCGGCGATGCCATGCCGCCCGAGGTGCCGCGCAATGCGCCCTCGATCGCGACTTCGATCGGTGCGTCGCAAGCCACGGTCCAAGGCCTCGACGTGCTGCGCCGCTCGCGCGGCATAGCCGTGACGATCGGCGATGACGATCTCAGGCGCTGGGTCGTAACGCTCGCGGCCAAGGAAGGCATCTGGCCCGAGGCTTCGTCGGTCGCGCCCTTCGCCGCCATCGAGCGTCTGCGCGCCGACGGCACCATCGCGCCGCATGAACGCTGTGTGGCCTTGCTGACGGCGAGCGGGCTCAAAGACCCGGGACCGATTGAAACCGCGCTGCCCGAGCCGCCGCTAGTGAAGGGTGGCCTGACCGAGCTTCTGGCTGCCCTCAAGGACTCGTACGGCTACGCCCATGACTGAGTTCGGCATCTCCATGGACGGCCGCGCGCCGGTCACCGACATCCCGGCGCAGGCCAAGGCGGCGGAGGAGGGCGGCGCCTCGACCCTGTGGATCGCCTGTCACCTTTATCTCCGCGATCCCATCACCATGGCGGCGCTGGCGCTGGGCGCCACCCGGCGCATCAAGATCGCGCTGATGGCGATGAGCCCCTATTCGGTGCATCCGGTGTTCATCGCCATGGCGGCGGCGACGCTCGACGAGATGTATCCCGGCCGCGTCATCCTCTGCCTCGGCGCCGGTGCGCCGGCCGATCTCAAGGCGGCGGGCCTGGAGGCGACCAGGCCGCTGGTCAGCATCGACGAGACGGTGAAGATCTGCCGCGCGCTGCTGGCGGGCGAGATGGCCGATTTCCAGGGCCAGATGTTCCGCGTCTCCGGCCGGCGGCTGCCCAATGGCGGTCGTAAGGTTCCGATCGTGCTGGCGGCCTCGCGCGCCCGCATGCTGAAGCTCGCCGGCCGCGAGAGCGATGGCGTGCTGATCTCGGCCGCGACCTCGCCGCCCTTCGTGAAGGCCTGTCTCGCCGAGGCGGCAAGCGCCAACCCGGGCTTCCGCAAGGTCGGCATCGTCTACACCAAGCTCGGCGCCACCGAGAAGGAAGGCATCGATCCGATCCGCCGGCCGATCGGCTTCGTGCTGCGCGGCGCCCATCATGCCGACAACATCCGCCTGTCGGGCGCCAAGCTCGACCAGGCCGCGCTCGCCACCGCCTATGCGGCGGAGAACTGGGCCGAGGTCGATCGCCTGGTGAGCGACGACGTCGTGCGCCGTCACGCCGCCTGCGGCACGCCCGATCAGGTTCGCGCCAAGCTGGACGAGTATCGCGCCATCGGCCTCGACGAGGTCGTGATCGGTGGCATGGATGATGCTCCGTCGATCGCCGCGGCCCTCGCTGCCGTCCGGAGATAGAATGAAGTTCAGCGTCAGCCTGCCGACCGGCTTCGAAGGGGTGATGTATCCCATTCCCTTCGTCGAGCCCGGCGATTTCGTGCGCATGGCGCAGTTCTGCGAGAAGCTCGGCTACGATTCGGTGTGGGGCAACGACCACATCACCAGCCAGCACTATGTGCGCGAGCTGTTCCCCGACAAGGCGCCGAACTTCTACGAAGTCCTGACGGTGCTGTCGTTCTGCGCGGCAGCCACGACGCGCATCCGGGTCGGCACGGCGCTGGCGGTACTGCCGATGCGGGATCCCTTCTGGCTGGCCAAGCAGGCGGCCACCATCGACCAGCTCTCCAACGGCCGGCTGGTGCTGGCGCTGGGCGTCGGCGCCTATCGCGAGGAGTTCGCCGCCTGGGCGCCGCGCCTCGCGTCCAAGGCGCGGCGCGGCGAGATGATGGACGAGGGGCTGGAGCTGATGCGCCGGCTGTTCAGCGAGCGGCGGGTGACGCATGAAGGCAAGTACTACGCCGTGCGCGACGTCGAGATGTATCCCAAGCCCAAGGCCGATCCGTTCGCGCTGTGGGTCGGCGGGCACAACATGGAGACCGTCGAACGCGCCGCGCAACTCGCCACCGGCTGGCTGTCCGGATGGCGGCCGTGGCCCGAGCTCGAGGAGCGCATCAAGAAACTGAAGGCGCGTGCCGCCGAGCTCGGCCGCGATCCCGCCGAGATCGAGATCGCGCCACAATTCTCGATGACCATCGCCCGGACCGCCGAGGAGGCCGAGCGCCGCTACATGGCATCGGGCCTGGTCGCCCATCGCAAGTCGCTCGCCTATACCGGCCGCGACCTCACCAAGCAGGTCGTGGCCAACCTGGTCGGCTCGCCCGACCTCATCCTCGAGAAGATCGACGGCCTCAGGAAGATCGGCGTCGACCACGCCTGCGCGCTGATGATCCCGGCCGACGGCATGGCCGAGTTCCAGGACCAGGTGGAATGGTTCGCGAAGGTGGTGTTGTAGCTCTTGCCGGACCGCGGGCCTCCAGGCCCGCTCATGCAAGCGAGGTTTCGACCTTCAAACCGCGGACCCGTTTGAATTCGCCTTCGTTCGTCACGACCTTGGCGACATGCTTCGCGGCCTTGCCTTGTGGATTTCTGATCAGTCCGAGAGGATGTTCGTGTCCAGCAAATACCGAGTCAAAACATATCCCCTCGCCGGGGAATGGGATCGGGGATCTCAGGAAAGTCCTCGTTCAGTGGCTTCATCGTCTTGAGCAAGGCAACGAGGCCGCGTTTGCTGACTGGCTCGATCACCAGCTGGTTGCAATGGCGATGCATGACCGCCTCGTTGCCGGGAAGTTCAAATTCGACCGGGATGCGGACTGCTTGGTTGCGGCCATTGCGAAAAAGCCTGACGCGGCGGCGTTCGGACATCTGAGTCTCCACAGGCATATGCCATAGACATCTGCCTTCGTGTGACTCATCGCAAGAGCTATTTCACTTTCGACGTCACCTCTTCGCCGAAGATCTGCATCTGGTCGATCAGCTCCTGCACGGAGTTGGCAGCGAAGTAGAGACCCAGCAGGTGCGTGACGCCGGCCTCGCGGAAGGCATTGGCTTTGTCGACGATCTCGGCCGGCGTGCCGATGAAGTTGATGTCTTCGTGCGCGACGGCGCCCTGGCCCTTCAGGGTCGACTTGGCGAGCGACACCAGATGCTTGTTCATCTGGCTCTTGCGGAAGCTCTCGACGGCGGCCTGGCGGGTCTTGCCGATATGCACGATGAACTGCGGGCAGACTTCGATGGTCTTGGGATCGCGGCCGGCCTTCTCGGCCTCCTCGTGCAGGGTCTTCACGCCGGCGCGCAGGCGGTCGACATGCATGCCGGCCGGCAGCCAGCCATCGGCCCACTTGACCGTGCGGGTGATGTTGTTGGGGTTGTTGCCGCCGACATAGATCGGGATGTGCTTCTGCAGTGGCTTGGGATAGAGCTCGACGTCGCGGAACTTGTAGTACTTGCCGTCGAAGCTCGCGACGCGCTCCTTGAACAGCAGGTTCAGCGCCTGCAGGCCCTCGTCGACGATGTCGCCGCGATCCATCCTGGCGTCGGGCTGCAGCGCCTTGAACTCCTCGCGGTAGGCGCCGATGCCCAAACCGATCTCGACCCGGCCCTTGCCGAAATGGTCCAGCGTTGCGATCTGCTTGGCCAGCACCACGATGTCGTGGCGCATCGGCAGCACGATCACGCCGGTGCCGACCTTGATGGTCTTGGTCTCCGACAGCACGAAGGCGTAGGTGATCAATGGCTCCCAGAAGCGCGGCGGCACCGGGAACTCGGCGCGCACGTAGTTCTGGGTGGTCATGTGGTCGTTGCCCCATACCGAGTCGTAGCCGAACTTCTCGGCGGCCTGGGCGATTTTTATGACGTTCTCGGGATCGGAGAACGGGATGGGATAGGTCAAGCCCTCCATCCCGGTCGGCAGGCCGGCGCTGACACGCATGTCGTTTCTCTCCCTTACTCGGCCGCGATGGCGCGCAGCTTCGCCGTCTCGGCCTCGTCGATCGTGCCATCGTCGTTCACCGCCACGCCGTAGTCGCGGCGCGCCGCTTCGCTCGAGATGAAGCCCTGGCGCACGTCCTCGGCGACGGCCGCGGCCGGCCGCTTGCGCGGATTGCCGAGCCCGCCGCCGCCCGGCATGGCGATGATCACGCGGTCCTTCGACGGCACGGTCTGTAGCCCCTTGCCGCGCAGCACCTTGCCGGACGACAGCGTCAGCGAGCCCGCAATGCCGGCGAGCCCGCCTTCGCGGCCGCGCGCCGGATGGTCGATGCGGTCGTAGTAGGCGCTGAGTGCAAACGGCGCCTTGTCGAGCGTGCCGACTTCCATGATCTGGCCCAGGCCGCCGCGGAACTCGCCGGCGCCGCCGGAATCCTGGCGGTACTCCTTGCGCCACACCACGATGGGCGACACCGCCTCGTTGACCTCGATCGGCACGTTCTTCACGCCGCTCGGGAAGGCCGTCGCTGAAAGGCCGTCGGATCCCGGTCGCGCGCCGGTGCCGCCGGCGTGGAAGCTCATGACGCTGAACGGCTTGGCGTGCACGGTCTCGGACGGATCGTCGCCGGTCGAGCCGGGGCCGCCCAGCGCGAACAGGTTCCACAGGCACGACGTGCCCTCGGCCGGCACATGGCCGCCCAGCGCCTGGTGCAGGCAGCCGAACATCACGTCGGGCAGCATCTGGCCGGTGACGTGACGCGCCGCCACGGGTGCAGGCTTCAAGGCATTGAGGATCGAGTTCGGCGGCGCGGTGACGCGGATCACCGACAGCGAGCCTTCGTTGTTGGGCACCTTGGGCGCCACGATGCACTTCACGCCGAACGAGGCGTAGGCTTCGGTGTAGCAGACCGGCACGTTGATGCCGTAGGCCGACACGCCCGAGGTGCCGGTGAAGTCGACGTCGATGCCGCTGTCGCCGATCGTCATCGTGGCGACAAGGTCGATCGGCTTGTCGGCGCCGTCTACGCGCATCGAGTAATTGTAGCTGCCGGGCTTGATCCTACGGATCGCCTCCAGCGAGGCCTGCTTCGACTTCTCCAGGATGTGCGTGCCCAGGCGATCGAGATCGTCGATGGCGAACTCGTCCATCATCTCGATCAGGCGCCGGCAGCCGATCTCGTTGCAGGTCGCCAGCGAGTAGAGATCGCCCACCACCTGGATCGGCTCGCGCACGTTGGCGCCGACGATCTCGACCAGGGTCTCGTCGACCTTGCCCTCGCGGGCAAAGCGCATCAGCGGGATGTAGAGGCCTTCCTCGTAGACCTGGCGCGCATCGGTGGTCATGCCGCGGCCGCCGATGTCGACGACGTGGCAGGTGCTGGCAAACATCGCCACCATCTTGCCGCGCCGGAAGGTCGGCGTGACGAAGGTGAAGTCGTGCAGATGGCCCGTGCCCTTCCACGGGTCGTTGGTCAGGAAGATGTCGCCTTCCTTCATGGTGTGGGCCGGGAACTTCGCCAGGAAATGGCGCACGGCGCGGGCCATCGAGTTGATGTGGCCGGGCGTGCCGGTCACCGCCTGGGCCATCATGTCGCCCTTGAGGTCGAACACGCCGGCGGAGAGGTCACCGGCTTCGCGCGTAGAAGTCGAGAAACCGGTGCGGATCAGCGCCAGCGCCTGCTCCTCGACGACCGCAATGAGCCGGTCCCACATCAGTTGAAGGCGGATAGGCGAGAGGGGATCGTTGAAGCTCATGGCTGCACCTTCTCCATCAGGATGGCGCCGATCGGATTGATCCTCGCGGCGAAACTTTTGGGGACAATGGTGGTCGTCTCGTCCTCGGCGATGACCGCCGGGCCGGGCACGAGGCTGCCGATCGAAAGATCGGAGCGATGGTAGACCTGGACGTTCTTCATGTCCTGATCGGCCGGGTCGTAGACCGCGCGGCTCGAACGCGCCGACGCGAGCTTGTCGGCCGGCTGCGGCGGTGTTTTGGGCATCTCGGCCTGCTCGGCGGCCAGTCGCAGTGTCCAGTTCATGATCTCGACGTCGAGGCCCGGGATCGTCCGGCCGAAGGTCGCGGCGTAGCCCTCCTCGTAGAGCCTCACCAGCTTCTCGCGCGAGGCGGCGTCGAACTTGCCGGGCGGCAGGCTGACGGTGATCTCATGGCCCTGACCGCGGTAGCGCATGTCGGCCGTGCGCGTCTCGATCAGCCTGGCTTCGGGTGCGCCCGCCTTGACGACGGCTTCGGCCTCGGCGCGCATCTCGGCGAACAGCTTGTCGACGAAGGCCGGGTCGAAGTGGGGGTCGAGCTGGATGTAGCGACTGCGCACGACCTCGTAGGCGACCGGCGCCATCAGGAAGCCCACGGCCGAGCCCACGCCCGCGCCGCTCGGCACCATGACGCGGCGGATGCCGAGCTTCTCGGCCAGCCGCGCGGCATGGATGGGCGCGGCGCCGCCGAAGGCGATCATGGTGCGGTCCTGCAGCTCCTTGCCGCGCTCGACGGCATGGACGCGGGCCGCGTTGGCCATGTTCTCCTCGACGATCTCGCTGACGCCAAAGGCCGCGTCGATGCGCTTCAGCCCGAGCGGCGTGCCGACCGACTTGTCGACCGCCATCCCCGCCTTGTCGGGCGAGAGCGTGATCGAGCCGCCGGCGAAGTAGCCGGGATCGATGCGACCCAGGACCACGTCGGCGTCGGTCACGGTGGGTTCGCTGCCGCCGCGGCTGTAGCTCGCGGGGCCGGGCTCGGCGCCTGCGCTTTCCGGGCCGACATTGACGCGGCTCAGCGAATCGACCGAGGCGATCGAGCCGCCGCCCGCGCCGATCTCGACCATCTCGATGACGGGAATGCGCAAGGGCAGGCCACTGCCTTTGAGGAATCGGTACTGCCGCGCGACCTCGAAGGAGCGCGAATGCTGCGGCTCGCCGTTGTCTATGAGGCAGATCTTGGCCGTGGTGCCTCCCATGTCGAACGACAGGACCTTGTCGAGGCCGCACTGGCGGGCCAGCGCCGCGGCCAGGATGGCGCCGCCGGCAGGGCCCGACTCGACCAGGCGGATCGGGAATTTTCGCGCGGTTTCGAGCGCGGCCAGGCCGCCACCCGAGGTGATGAGGAAGAGGGGACAGCTGACGCCCTTCTTGCGCAGCGCCTCGTCGAGGCGGCCGAGGTAGCGGTCCATCACCGGCTGGACGTAGGCGTTGGCGACCGCGGTCGACCAGCGCTCGTACTCGCGGATCTCGGGCGACACTTCGCTCGACAGCGTGATCGACACGCCCGGCAGCAGCTCCGAAAGAATGTCGCGCGTGCGCCGCTCGTGCTTGCCGTCGAGATAGGCGTGCATGTAGCCGACCGCGATCGCCTCGATGCCGGCAGCCTTGAGCTTGGGCGCCAGGGCCCGCACCGCCGCCTCGTCGAGCGGGATCAGCACGTTACCGCGACCGTCCATGCGTTCGGGCACACCGAAGCGCCATTCGCGCGGCACCAGCGGCGGCGGCTTCTGCATGAAAATGTCATACTGCTCGAAGCGGTGCTCGAAGGCGATCTCGATGGAATCGCGGAAGCCCTCGGTGACGATCAGCGCCGTCCTGGCGCCCTTGCGCTCGATGATGGCGTTGGTCGCGAGCGTCGTGCCGTGGATGATCAGACTGAGGTCCTCGGGCTTCAGCCCGGCAAGCATCAGTATCTGCTCGACGCCGCTTAAAACGCCTTCCTCGGGCGCGCGCGGCGTGGTCAGCACCTTTACGCTTTCGCGCTTGCCGTCCCATTCCAGGGCGAGGTCCGTGAAGGTCCCGCCGATGTCGACCGCCAATCTTGCTTTTTCCATGACCTATGCCGCTGTCTGATGAATGTTGCCGCCGAGATAGGCCTGCTTGATGCGCGGATCTGTGCGCACCTCTTCCGCCGGGCCTTCCATGAAGAGCCGGCCCTGTTCCATGACCAGGGCGCGGTCGGAGATCAAAAGGGCGCCGCGCACGTTCTGCTCGACCACCAGGACGGTGACGCCGCCGGCGGCGATGCGTTGCACGGTGGTGAAGACGTCGCCCTGCATCTTGGGCGAGAGACCGAGCGAGGGCTCGTCGAGCAGCAGCAGCTTCGGCTCGACCAGCAGCACCATGGCCATTTCCAGGATCTGCTGCTCGCCGCCCGACAGGTTGCCGGCATCGATGCGCCATTTCTGCCGCAGCATGGGGAACGAGCCGGTGACGCGGTCGATGGCGGAGTCGTGCACCGCCTTGGGGAGCGTGTAGCAGCCCATCTTCAGGTTCTCGGCCACCGACATCGCCGGGAAATTGCAACGACCTTGCGGCACGAAGCCGACGCCGCGCCTGAGCCGCTCCCACGGCGGCAGGCGCTCGATGGTCTCGCCCTTGAACACGATCTGGCCGGAGAAGAAGCGGTTGGTGCCGTAGATCGCGCGCAACAGCGTCGACTTGCCGGCGCCGTTGCCGCCGATCAGCGTGGTGATGGAGCCGGCCTGCAGGCGCGCCGAGAACTCGCGCACGATCGGTACGTCGCCGTAGCCCGCCGTCACCGAGACCAGTTCGAGGGCGGGGTTCATGCCGCACCCCGCATCTCGGCCTCGGCCATCTCCGGCGTCATGCCGAGATAGGCTTCGAGCACGCGCGCATCGGTATGGATCTCGGCGGCGGTGCCCTCAGCGAGCTTCTTGCCCTGGTCGAGCACGATCACGCGATGGCAGAGGTTGGTGATGAACTCGACATTGTGCTCGACGATCAGGAAGGTCTCGCCGGCGCGGTTGAGCTCGGCCAGGGCCACCTCGATCTCGCGGATGCGCGTCGGATTGACGCCGGCCACCGGCTCGTCGAGCACCACGATCTTGGGATGCGGCATCAGGGCGGCGGCCAGTGCTACAAGCTTCTTCTGGCCGTAGGACAGGATGCCGGTCTCGATCTCCCAGTAGCGTTTCAGCCCGATCAGCTCGACCAGCTCGCGCGCCCGCACCTCCGCCTTGTCGACGGCCTGGCGATAGCGCCGGGTGCGTAAAAACTCGTCGAGCCAAGTGGCGGGATCGAACTGCTGGGCGGCGATGGCGAGATTGTCGCGCAGGCTCAGCCGCTCGTAGATGCGCACGGTCTGGAAGGTGCGCATCAGGCCGGCGCGGGCGATGTGATGGGCGGGCTGGCCGGTGATGTCGTTGCCCGCCAGCACGACCTTGCCGCCGTCGAGCTTCTGGAAGCCCGAGATGCAGTCGATGGCCGTGCTCTTGCCCGAGCCGTTGGGGCCGATCAGGCCGGTGATGCTGCCGGCCTCGACGGCGAGCGAGACGCCGTCCAGCGCATGCACGCCGGCATACGACTTGCGGAGCTCGGTGACTTGCAGGATGGCGCTCATCGCAGCTGCTCGCGCATGCGGGCGAGCTGGCGCTCGCGCAGCCAGCCCGCCACGCCCGTCGGCATGACGAACATGGCGACCACCAGGATCACGCCGTAGATGATCATGCGGAAGTCGGCGGAGAAGCGCAGCACCTCGGGCAGGGCCGAGAGCGCGATGCCGGCCGCGATCACGCCCCAGAAGCTTCCCGCGCCACCGATGATCACGATGATCAGGAAGGTCTGCATGTAATAGAAGTCGAGGAACAGCGGATCGATGATGCCGAGATGGAAAGTGAAGACGCCGCCGGCCGCGCCGGTGACCGCCGCACTGATGGCGAAAGCCGAGAGCTTGTAGGGCATGGGCGCGATGCCCTGGGCGCGGACCAGCGGCTCGTTCTGCTTGATGGCGACCAGGGTGCGGCCGATGCGCGAGCTGCAGAGCGCATAGAGGAAGCCCAACATCGCCACCGAGAAGGCCCAGGCCACCCAGTAGTACTGGCCCGTCGTGCCGAAGTGGTAGCCGAAGGCCGACGGCTTGGGCAGATTCGGAATGCCGAGCGGGCCTCGCGTCAGGTCGACCCAGTCGCGCGCGATCAGCGTGACCAGGAGCGCGAAGGTCAAGGTCATGATCACGAAGGCATGGCGGTTGGTGCGCAAGGTCGGATAGCCGATCGCCAGCGCCACGACGGCGTTGATGAGTGCCGCCCACAGCACGCCCCACCAGAAATTGCCGCCGAAGGTGACGACGGTGAGGGCCGTCACGTAGCCGCCGATGCCCCAGAAGCCGAGCTGGGCGAAGGACAAAAGGCCGGTGAAGCCGTAGATCAGGTTCAGCGCCGCCGCCGCGACGGTGAAGATCAGCGCCGAGATGCCGACGCCGATGATGTAGTTCGACGACGTCATCAGCGGCAGGGCAGCGAAGGCAAGCGCTGCGACAAGGGCAATGGCGAGCTTCATCCGACCCGCATGCCCCCGCGCTTGAACAGGCCGTCGGGCCGCACGAACAGGATGGCGATCATGATCACGAAGACCGCGGCCTCCTGCCAGATGATCTCGTAGAAGCCGCCGATCCAGCTTTCGATCAGGCCGAGCGCGATCGCCGCCACGATGGCGCCGGGGATGTTGCCCAGCCCGCCGATGATCACCAGGGCGAACGCCTTGAAGATCAGGAACTGGCCCATGTACGGCGTGACGAGCTGGATGGGCGAGATGGCCGCGCCCGCGAGACCGCACAGGCCCGCCGCCAGCACCACGGCGTTGCGCGCCACGACGCGTGGCCGGATGCCGACCATGAGGGCGGCCTCGCGGTTCTGGGCGATGGCGCGCATGGCGCGGCCGAACTGGGTGTGGCGCAGCACGACGTAGAGGCCACCGAAGGCGGCGGCCGCGGCGACGGCGCCGATGATGCGCGTCCAGGTGATGCGGATCGAGCCGATCGACACGCCCTCGAAGCCGTACTGGGTGTCGACCATGCGCGGCGTCGCCGTGAACAGATACTGCATCACGTGGATGATGATGATCGACAGTCCCAGCGTGATCAGGATGCTGCGCTCGAACTCGTCGGGCTTGAGCCGCGCCAGCAGCACTTCGTAGATCACCAGCCCGACCAGCATGATCGCCAGGATGGCGACGGCGAGCGAGGGCCAGTAGAGCAGCCCCATCACCGGCAGCGCGAAGGTCATGGCGAAGGCGCCCAGCATCAGGAGCTCGCCGTGCGCGAAGTTGATGATCTCCATGACGCCGAAGATCAGCGACAGGCCGACGGCGATCAGCGCGTAGATCAGTCCGAGCGTGATGCCGTTCAACGTGAGCTGCAGAAGATAGACGGCGTCGACGGTCATGATGCTCGCGGCGTTGCAAATCCCGGACCAGCCAACGCGGATGCAATCGTGGCCGATGTGCGTTGACAGATAATCAAGATTCTTGCGAACGTGCAACTATCGCAACGATGTACCGATATTCGGAACAACAACAGATGAGTGCCCGCCGCACGATGTCCGCTCCGCGCCCGGCGCGTTCGGGCTCGCAGTCGCTCGAACGCGGATTGGATATCCTCGAGGCGATCGAGGCCGAGAACGGCGACATCGGCGTGCGCGAGCTGGCGCGTCGACTGGAGCTCAGCCCGACCATCGTGCAGCGGCTGATCACCTCGCTGGCGATGCGCGGCTACATCGAGAAGAACACCGAGACGTCGCGTTATCGCCTGGGCCATCGCTCGATGATCCTGGGGGCGAGCGGCGAACGCGGCGTCGACTATGCCGCGACCGCCCGGCGCGAGCTCGACAAGCTCGCCCACGAACATCATCTCAACGGCTTCGTCGCGGTGCTGCGCGGCGGCCGCGCCATCTACCTGCTGGCCGTGCAGGCCGACGGACCGGTGGCGATCCGCGTCAGTCTGGGCAGCGAAATGTCGCTGCACAGCACGGCGGCGGGCAAGGTGTTGCTGGCGGCGCTCGACGAGGCCGATGCCCGCAAGCTTTTGGGCCATCGCAAGCTCCCGGCGGTCACGCCGCATACGATAACCGACCCGGCGGTCCTGCTGGCATCGCTCGCCAAGGTGCGGCGGCAGGGCTATGCGACGGTGGTCGAGGAGAACATTCCGGGCGTGCTGTCGGTCGGCGCGCCCATCACCGATCGCGGCGGCAACGTCGTCGCCGCCTTGAGCACGGCGTTCCCGAAGTACCTGTACGGCGACCTGACCTTGCAGGGCGTCATCCCGCTGGTGACGGCGGCGGCGCTGCGCGTGTCGCGCTCGCTGGGTGCGGGAGAGCTTGGCACGGCGTCTGCTATGCGTTTGACTGCAATCGGGGAGCGTAACGGAGGGAAGCGATGAGGGTGAGGATACTAGCGGCGGCCCTGGCTGCCGGAATTTGGGGCATCGGCTCGGCGGGGGCCCAGCCGATCGTAATCGGCGTTTCCACGCCGCAGACCGGCGTCGCCGCGGTGGCGTCGGAATGGGAAATGTGGGGCGTCAATCTCGCGGTCGAGGAGATCAACGCCGCCGGCGGGCTTTTGGGCGGCCGCAAGCTCGAACTGATGGTGCTCGACAACAAGTGCAATCCCTCGGAGGCGGTCAACGTCGCCAACAAGCTCGTAGAGGCCAAGGTGGTGGCGATCGAGGGCGCGCATTGCAGCTCGGCCCATCTCGCCAGCATGAAGATCGTGGCCGACGCCAAGATCCCGATCGTGACGGGCATCGCCTCGAACCCGCAGATCACGGCGCTGGCCGGGCCGGGCCGCAACGAATACTCGTTCCGCATCAGCCCGTCCGATTCGGCCATGATGGAGGCGCTGGGCATCCATCTCGGCAACAAGAAGGTGTTCAAGACGGTAGCCATCGTCGGCGAGGACACCGACTTCGGCCGCGGCGGCGCCGACGCCTTCAAGGCGGTGGCTGACAAGGCGGGCGTCACCGTGGTGTCGACCGACTTCCATCCGCAGAATGCGCCGGACTTCACCAGCATCCTGACGCGCCTGCAGCAGCGCCGTCCCGACGCCATCGCCACTTTCCAGGTCGGCGGCGATTCGATCAACTTCCTGCGCCAGGCGATGCAGCTCGGCGTGAAGATCCCCTACACCGGCCGCATCGAGCTCGGCGGGCGCAACACGCCGATCATCGAGGCCGGCGGCATGGAGAAGTCGATCAGCGCCTGGACCTACAACGCCACCATCGACTCGCCGTCCAACAAGGCGTTCGTCGAGAAGATCAGGGCCAAGTACAAGTCCGAGCCCTACCTGCAGACCTGGGGTGGCTACGACGCCATCCGCATCATCGCCCAGGCGATCAAGGACTGTAACTGCACCGACGGCGAGAAGATGAAGGACGCCATCAAGAAGATGACCTTCGTCAACGTCATGGGCAAAACCGTAACCTTCGACGACCACAATTCCGCGGGACGCTTCGTGGTCCTGCAAACGGTGCTGGACAAGAAAGTCGGCGTGGCCGACATCGTTGAGGTGAAATAACCCGGGGGCCCGGCACAGGTCCGTCCCCCCGGACACCGAGGGGACGGACGGCAGATGCAGATCGGTGTCATTGGCCTCGGACGGATGGGCGGCAACATCGTGCGTCGGCTGACGCGCGCGGGGCATTCCTGCGTGGTCTACGACGCCAATCCCGCTCCCGGCGCGGCGCTGGCCAAGGAGGGCGCCACGGCGGTGGGATCCGTGGCGGCCCTGGTCGAGGCCCTGCCGGCGCCGAAGACCGTCTGGGTGATGCTGCCCGCCGGCAAGATCACCGAGGACACGATCAAGCAGATCGCCGGCCTGATGACGTCGGGCGACGTCATCATCGACGGCGGCAACACGATGTTCAAAGACGATGTCCGCCGCGCCCGCGAGCTCGCACCCAAGGGCATAGAATATCTCGACGTTGGCACGTCGGGCGGCGTGTGGGGCCTGCAGCGCGGCTACTGCCTGATGATCGGCGGCGACACAGAGGTGGTGAAGCGGCTCGATCCGATCTTCTCGGCCCTGGCGCCGGGCATGGGCTCGATCGAGCGCACCAAGGAGCGCGAAGGCGAGAAGGCGCTCGATCCGCGCGCCGAGCAGGGTTACCTGCATGCCGGCCCGGTCGGCGCCGGCCACTTCGTGAAGATGATCCATAACGGCATCGAGTACGGCATGATGCAGGCCTTCGCCGAAGGCTTCGACATCATGCGTAACCGGGCTTCGACCAAGCTGCCGGCTGACGAGCGCTACGACCTCAACCTCGCGGATGTTGCCGAGGTGTGGCGGCGCGGCAGCGTGGTGACCTCCTGGCTGCTCGATCTGACGGCGAGTGCGCTCGCCAAGAACCAGGCGCTCGAAGGATTTTCCGGCCACGTCGAGGACAGCGGCGAAGGCCGCTGGACGATCGAGGCCGCCATCGAGGAAGCTGTGCCGGCCGACGTGCTGGCGGCGTCGCTGTTCGTGCGCTTCCGTTCGCGCCAGGATCATACCTTTGCTGAGAAGGTCCTGTCGGCGATGCGGCTCGGCTTCGGCGGCCACGTCGAGGCACCCAAGAAATAGTCGAGGAGGACCTGCAAATGGACGTTGGTGCTTTCTACTTCCCGACCGACTACGGCATCAATATCGCCGAGCTGGCCCGGGCTCTCGAAGACCGCGGCTTCGGCTCGCTGTTCGTGCCCGAGCACACCCACATCCCGACCAGCCGGAAGTCGCCTTTCCCGGGCGGCGGCGAGTTGCCTAAGCGTTATTCGCATACGCACGATCCGTTCGTGGCGCTGGCCTTCGCCGCGGCGGCGACCAAGAAGCTCAAGATCGGCACCGGCATCCTGCTGGTGCCGCAGCACGAGCCGATCGTGACGGCCAAGGCCATCGCCTCGCTCGATCAGCTCTCCGGCGGCCGCTTCATCTTCGGCATCGGCGGCGGCTGGAACGTCGAGGAGATGGAGAACCATGGCGCGAAATACCAGACGCGCTTCAAGCAGATGCGCGAGTACGTGCTCGCCATGAAGGAGCTGTGGACCAAGGACGAGGCCTCGTTCGCGGGCGAGTTCATAAAGTTCGATCCGGTCTGGTCGTGGCCCAAGCCGGCGCAGCGCCCGCATCCGCCGATCATCCTGGGCGGTGAAAGCGACCATACGCTGCGCCGCATCGTCGAATATTGCGACGGCTGGCTGCCGCGCACCCGCGCCGGCTTCGACGCGCCGGCCTCGATTGCCCGCCTGCACAAGATGGCCGAGTCCAAGGGCCGCGATCCCAAGACTCTCAGCGTCACCGTGTTCGGCGCGCCCACCGACGCCAAGGCGCTCGAGGGCTACGAGAAGGCCGGCATCGACAGCGCCTTGTTGGCGATCCCCGATGGCAGCCGCGACGAGATCCTGAAGTTTCTCGACAAGGTCGCGCCGCTCGCCAAGGTGGCGCTGGCGGCATGACCGTCGCCATCGGCCTCGGCCTGATGGAGTTCCCCTTCGCCGGGGCAAGCGATTATTGGCGCTGGGTCGATCTCTGTGAGGCAGGTGGCATCGATTCGCTGTGGCAAACCGACCGGCTGGTGAGCAGGCAGCCGATCCTGGAATGCATGGCGGTGATGGCGGCGCTGGCCGGCCGCACACGCAGGCTGCGCTTCGGCATGAACGTCGTGTCGCTGGCGCTGCGCGATCCGGTGCTTTTAGCCAAGCAGTGCGCCACCATCGACGTGCTGTCCGAGGGCCGGCTGCTGCCGGCCTTCGGCATCGGCAGTCCGCTGGGGCCGGAGTGGGAGGCGCTCAACATCGACACCAAGACGCGTGGCCGGCGCACCGACGAGGCCCTGGAGATCATCGCCCGGCTGTGGCGCGAGGACAGCGTCGACTTCGAAGGCAAACACTATCGATTGAAGGCGGCGTCGATCGCGCCCAAGCCGGTGCAGCCCGACCTGCCGATGTGGATCGGCGGCTCGTCGGAGGCTGCGATCCGGCGCACCGCCCGCTATGGCACGGGCTGGCAGTCCGGCGTCGAGCAGCCGGATGCCGTCGGCAAGGTCATAGCCGCGATCAAGAAGGCGGCGGCGGAAGCGGGCCGCACGATCGACGAAGATCACTACGGCTCGGCCTTCCCATTCTACTTCGGCAGCCCGGGTGACGGCGTTCTGTCGGCGGCCATGGCCGCTTACCAGAAACGGACGGGCCGCGATCCGTCGGGCTACTTCGCGATCGGTGACGAGAAGGTGATCCTCGACCGGGTTGCCGAGTACGTCGCCGTCGGCGTCGAGAAGTTCATCCTGCGGCCAGTCGGGCCCGATGGCGATGCGATCATCGTCCAGACCCGGAAGCTTATAGACAAGGTGTTGCCGCAGGTTGAAGCGCGGTGGCCCAAGAAGGCGAAGGCGGCTTAGGCCACGAACTTTAGCGCGGGACGAAGTCGGGCCGCTTTACGCCAGGCATCGAATCGTATGCCCGAGCGATCGCCTCTTCGGGCGTTCGCGCTATGCCACTGTCCCAGTATGTCGCCTTTAGCCAAAGTGCGGGCTCGGTTCTGTTGCCTCCCCAGAAGAAGTTGGGCAGCAGACTCGCTCGCAACATTTCCGCGCCCCTCGCGACGAACGTTGCATCTCGGCCACCGCCTCGTGCCAGGTGATCGCAAGCCCACCTGCCAAACTGAAGAAGCGGCTTTTGATTGGCGGAAACTCGCGTCACCTTCGCTGATTCGTAGAGCTTCAGTCCCAGCGTTGGCACGTTTCCGGCAAGGGCTACTGCTAGGCCTTGACTCAAGGCTTCCTGCCGATCCTCCCGATCCTCATCAGTGTGCCGCCAGTTCTGGCACCGCACTTCAATTGCTCTCGCAAAATGCTCCTGCCCGTCATCACCGCGGCTCAACCACTTGCACAGACCGAGCGTTCGCTGCCAGCTGTAAGCGGCCGACGAGGGTTCAGCGCGGGTCTCCATCCATGCAATTACCTGCTCTAAGGTTGGGCGAACTTCCTCTGACAAGCCAACCCAATAAGCCCCAATCAAGCTGTTCGCAGTTAGAGAAACATATCCATCCTGCGCCGTAGAAGGTATCGCGTCGGGAGCAAACTCAGTCTCGACCTTGAGACTGTAGTCTAGCCATCCTTGCCGTTCCCGAATTGGGTCGAACTTCGCCAGCATGGTCACGGTCTCCGAGTTCCCGATCGAATGCGATCTCGCACAGACTCTGCCACGCCTCCGTGAGCGTTTCCTGTGCCGATCGTGTAGATGTCGAAGTTACCGGCGTCGACATTCCTTCTCGCCATTGCAGCGACATCTGGGGCCAGATGTCCAGACCTAGCCGCATCTGCAATTCGTTGCCGGAGCTCCCACTGGAGATTGTTGAATGAGTCTTCGCTTTGGTGAGCCCGTTGACTGGGACTAATGGATCGTTGGCCGCTCCGCCACTTTGAATCCCAGATTGACACTGTACCGTTCGGACTGAGCGAGATCACATCTGGGCCGCGTTGTCCCGCAGGCATACCGTAGTGAATCACGATTTCATTCGGCAGAGCAGCTACGATGCGGTTGGCGAGTTGCAACTCGCCTCTATATCCATCTCGCAGGCGCCCTTGCGCGGGACGGTAGCCCCAACCCGCTGCCGGTTCCGGCAGTTTGGGGTTGAGGCGCACGCCGGCCCTGGTGTTCCTGCCGTTGGGGCCCAGATATTGGCTGGCCGGCGCTTCCTCGCCGCGAACTCTTACAATTCTTTGCCAGGCCTCGAGGTTCTCGGCAGCTTCGGGATCAGGCGGTGTGGGCTCAATCAGCTGGTCCGTCGCAGCAGCACCTGCTGCTGCGGCACCTGCCGCCGCGGCGGAGCTATCTGGCGCCTGCGGTGCAGATGGATTTGCCTGGCTCGGCGCCGCTCGCGATGGCTGAGTTGGACTTCGAGAGGTCGAATCCGGCCGCAGAGGCGGTCCGCCGTTGTGTCCGGGACCTGGGCGGGTAGGACCGCCCGTGGGCACAACGTATCTTGGATCGAACGCATCGCCGACTGTGGGCGTCGGCTCAAGCGCGGACCTGCCATCATGGAAAGCGGTTTGAGGGCCGTCCGAACCTTGCCAGTTGATGCGATAGATTCGTGCGATCTGATCGAGCGCATCTTGCACTGGATCGCGCGGCAGCGCCGCAAAACCTGTTGGGTCGGAGAGGAGATAGGTCGCCGGATCGATGGCGACCGGAAGAATTCCGCCAACGGAGCCGGCCTCGATGGGTGACGCGACGCTGGTAACGGGATCGTATCCGAGGGCGGGGACGTCGAAGTGGCCGGATAGGCCGTCGCCCAATGAATCGTCGCCGGGAATGCGAGAGGTCGATGACTCGTCCGCCGATGGCTCGACGTGAAATCTGGGCAGTGGGGCGTCGAGCTCGCCGCCGTCATCCAGCGGACCCGACCGGATGAACCGCGGTTCCGTCATCCGCGGAAACAAGAGTGAGGTGGTGTGAGGCGGAAGCGATCTGCCATCCGAGGATGGGATTGGATCGGCGTTTGCCCGCCGCTGGTCAACGAGGTTGAACGGATCGCTGCCGTCCCGGATGGGACGAAGCGCATCGGAGCTAATGCCTGTCGGCAGTGTGACGCCAGCGTGAGGATCGTGCCCCAAGGACCAGACATTGGGATTGTCTGGCGAACTGTTCCGCACTGAATCATCGCCGGCGACGCGAAAACTCGGCGGGTCGTCCGTAGGCGGCTTGAAGTGGTGGAGGCCGGGCAGCGATGTACCGGGTTCGGTTTCAGGTTCGCCGATAAGGCCCTGCAGGCCGGGCCACATGGTCTGCGGCCCTGTTAGTCGCGGAAACAGTAGCGAGGTGAATTGGGGAAGCGATCCACTGCCAAAAGAAGGAATCAGACCAACGCCATTCGCCTGCCCGGGAAAGCCACTGCTGGCAGCGCGATTTGGGTTGCCGAGTTCGCTGTCGAAAGGCGCCAAGGGATTTGGGCCGGAGCCGTCACCGGGAAGCTTAGAACCAAGCTCCGCAGGGGGCCGTAACGAGCCGTCGGCGGCCATGCGAAAGCCTGGTGGATCCTCGGATGGCGGCTCGAACCGAATCCAAGGCCAAAGCTG